>JBLHLE010000449.1:0-6290 GCA_047620805.1 Pirellulaceae bacterium | reverse complement strand
CGTTTTCACCTACCAACTCCTCGCCAGTGATACGGATCTGGATCGGCTCACTTATGACCTCACCACGGCTCCCACCGGCGCGGCCATCGATGCGTTTGGCAAGATCACCTGGCCGACATCTGTTCCCTTGATCGGCTCGCATGATTTCGAGGTAAAGGTTCACGACCCTCGCGGCGGCGAAGCGACGCAGTCCTTTACGCTCGATGTCATCGAAGATACAGTGCCACCGAAGCTGAGCTTGATCGAAGACAAGGGAGACGCCAGTCGCAACATACTGCCTTGGCAAGGTCCGTTCAAAGTCTACGTACGAGCCATTGACAATGTCGGGGTGGCATCATTGACGCTCTCCGCCAACGGTCAGGACATTCCGCTCGACGCGGCCGGCACCGCCACATTCACTTTCGAGGATTGGACGTTCACAGAGATCAACGCGACCGCCAAGGCCGTCGACACCAACGGCAACATTACGACGAAGACGATCACTTTTGATTACGACTTCCCCTTCGGTTGGAGCGGCGCCGGTACGGAAGAAATTCCGACCGCGGTTATCACCAGTCCGGCGGATGCGGAGGCCGTGACAGGCATGGTCAGCATTACCGGCACCGCCGCCCACGATGACTTCGCCGCGTACCAACTCTCCTATCGGGGGGTTGACGAGACAAGTTTTACGGAGTTCCTACACAGCGACACTCCGGTTTCGAATGGCGAACTCGGTGTTTGGGACACCAGCCTGTTGCTTAACGACGAGTACGTCATTCGCTTAGAGGTCGCCACCAATGGCGGTGTCGTCAACGTGGTGGAACGTGGCGTCGGCCTAGCTGGCTCATTGAAACTTGGCAAATTTCGTCTCAGCTTTACCGATATGATCATTCCTGTGGCCGGCATCCCCATTGAGGTTACTCGTGTTTACGACACCTTACATGCGGACCGCCAAGGCGACTTTGGCTACGGCTGGCGACTTGAATATCGCGATACAGATTTGCGAGTTGGTTTGCCCAAGAGCGGATTGGAGGACATCGGTATATACAGTGCTTTGCGTCCGGGCGTAAAGATCTACCTAAATGTCCCCGGCGAGGATCGCCAAGGCTTTACCTTTAATCCCGACATTCGAGTCCTGCCCGGCTTCGGCGGACAGAACCTCGTTGTCGCCCGTCCCCGATTCACCCCAGACCCCGGCGTAACTTCGACTCTCGCCACCGGCACCAGCGGTTATCTCCATGTCAACGAACTCAACGAACTCTATGCACCGGGAGGCATTCCCTACAATCCCGCGAGTCCAGATTTTGGTGGAGCGTATGTGCTAACCACCGTAAATGGACTTACCTATCGGATTGATGGCGCAAGTGGCAAACTTGTCACGGCGTCAGACCGCAATGGAAACACTCTTGCGTTTTCGGATGGCGGAGTCTTCTATGAGGATAAGCTATCTCTGGCGATCCGACGAAATAGCGATGGCCTGATTCAATCGATCACTGATCCTTTGGGCAACAAAGTTGCCTATGAGTATGCTGGCCGCCAATTGTCCGAAGTAGTCGACCGAGCGGGAAATCGCTCGAGCTTTACTTACTCGGGAGATTCAGTCGGTCGACTTACGGATTACGACGCCGGCCTGGGCACTCAGCCTGCGAGATACGAATATGACTCAACAGGTCGAGTTGTGGCCTTCATAAACCCCGATGGCATTCGCAGCGAAGTTGGTTTCGATGTCGGTGCCCAAACCCAGACTGTGCGCGACGGGCTTGGCCGTGTGACTGTTAGTCAGTATGACAACCAGGGAAACGTAACACTGCAGATTTCGCCAGAAGGTCGAAGCTTACGCATGGAATACGATGCGTTTGGCAATGTCACTATGAGCATCGACCAGTTCGGCAACCGTACGGAGACGGTTTACAACCGCCAAGGCTTCCCGACTCGGCAAATTAACGCACTAGGTCATGCTTCCATAAACACCTACGAAAACGGCTCGGAATTAGTTTCCAGCGTGGATCCGCTGGGCAGGACAATCCGCCGGCAATTTGACGATTCAGGAAACGTAATTCGCGTTGAATCCTTCGACGGGCTCGCTACGGTATTAACGTATAACGGCAACGGCAACCTCTTGACCAGACTGTTGCCGAATGGTGGACTCACAACCTATGAGTACGACAGTCTAGGTCGACCAATAAAGGAAATCGACGCAAACGGCGATCTGCGGGAGCGAACGTTTGATGCAAACGGGCGTTTGGTCAGCGACACGATTCAGCAGACCATCGCCACGGGTCAGATTGAAAATCGAAAAGTCCTTTTCGATCGTGACGCTAATGATCGAGTCATAGAAGTTGTCGATGCATTTGGAAACTCGATCGAGAGTAACTACGACGCCTTTGGAAGACTCGTCTCAAAAACGAACGAACTCGGTCACAACACCGCGTATAGCTATGATGCGGCCGGGAATCTTACCAGTGTCGAGAAACCAGGTGATTCAGGCGTGACTCGCAAATTCGATGCGGCTGGCCAATTGATACAGACGACAACCGCTGTCGGACATTCAACTCGATACGTTTATGATCTGGATGGCAATCGACTCAGACGAATCCTTCCCGACCAAACGCCCGACAACCCGGATGACAATCCTCGCGAACTCACTGAGTTCAGCGATAACAGATTGGCTACTGCATCGGTCGACGCCAACGGCAACCGTACTGAATTTGAGTATGACTCAATAGGGCGTCTCATCCTCCAACGCGATGCCCTTGGCAATGAAACCGTGTTTAAGTACGACGCTGTCGACCGATTGGTTGCGACCATTGATCCGCTCGGACGAAAAACACAAACTCTACATGACGATGCGCGAAAGGCCGTTACAACAATTTTGCCAAACGGCACGGCAGTGCGGCAAGAACACGATTTCGCTGGTAACGTGATTAGGTCGGTGGACCCACTGGATCGTGAAAACCGATTCGTGTACGACAGTGTCGGTAATCTGCTTCGTGTTATCGAATCCGATGGTCGTAGCACGAGCTATCAGTATGACGAATTTGGAAATCGCATCGCCGCCATCGACGCCGCCGGACGTACGACCAGTTTCGAATACGACGCCCAGTCGAGACTCACGGCAAAGGTATTGCCTTTAGGCCAACGAGAAGAGTTCACTTACGATGCTGCGGGCAACAAAGAAACTCACAGAGATTTCAATGGAGTTGTGACCGAATTTGAATACGACGCCAATCAGCGATTGTTAGCGAAAAACTCGGGAGGCGACACCGTTAAATTCACCTATCTTACCGACGGCCAAATTGAGTCGACGGAGGATGCGCGAGGAGTGACCTTCTTCGACTACGATGAGCTAGGGAGATTGATTCGGAGACTCGAACCCGACGGGCGAGAGATTCGATATAGTTTTGATGCCGTTGGGAATCTGCTGAGCCTGACCACTCCGGGTGGGACTACGCAGTATACGTACAACCCCTTGAACCAGCTTGTTCAGCTCGAGCAAGACACAGAGTCAATTGAGTACTCGTACGATGACGTAGGTAATCTGCTCGATACTACCCACGGAAACGGCTTAGTGCAGAGCCGAGTTTACAACGAGATGAACTGGATCGTAAGCGACACATTGGCAGATACGTCAGGAACCATCGAACAAAGCACGCACGAATTTGATTTGACGGGGCGGTTGGCTGAGACGCTACGTCTCGACGGTTCCCAAGTATCGTACCGATACGACATCAATTACAGGTTGGCAGAGGAAACTCGCATCGACCCACAGTCTAACAGCACCACGATAAGCTATACCTTCGATGAAGTCGGAAATCGTCTGCAACGCGAGCACTCAATTCTAGGAATGACTGAATATACCTATGACGCGAACGACCAATTGCTTACTGAATCCTCCCCAGCGCAATTTATTACTTACAGCTACGATGCCAACGGCAAGCTATTGACCGAGACCACAGACGGCGACCAATCAGCAAATTATCAGTACAATCCGCGCGGCGAGTTGACTAGCTCTGCAACAAACATTGGAACGCCGGAAGAAGTAGCAACTGACTATCAGTATGACGCTGTCGGGACGCGGGTTGCAAAGATAACCAATGGCTTAGAAGTTCGCTATCTCGTCAGTAATGCAAGCGACTACCCCGAGGTAGTCATGGAGTCTCGTGCGGATGGTTCCGTGCTCGCAACTCATGCACACGGGCAAAACATAGCCTTAACGACTTCCGCGAGCGGAACCTTTCACTACCACGCGGATCTCTTCGGTTCCACCCGAGCGATCTCCGATTCAACGGGGAACGTCATGGAGACTTTCGAATATGACGCATTCGGCTCTTTGGTAGGGACGAACCTAGAAACCGAATTCAATCATCTCTATAAAGGTGAGTTCAGAGACTTCGAAACGGGATTTGATTATTTACGGGCTCGATATGCAGACTTTGCGTCGGGGCGTTTCATCGGACGAGATCCGTTCTCTGGTTTCCCCGAAGTCCCGCAAACTCAACATCCCTACCAGTACGTACGTGCAGACGCAGTCAACTTGACTGACCCGAGTGGAGAGGTAAGCCTTACAAAACTCTTGGTAGGCATTGTCATATCCGGCACAATTCTGATACCACTTTCGCAAGTTGCAGGTGTCGTGATAAATGCTATCGCTGATGCAAAGACGCCAAATTTGAGGAACGCAATCAATGAAGTTATCAAAGCGGCATCTGAAGTTGAAACGGTCTATGAAGTTATTGACGACAACCCTCGACAACTTCACTATAGACGTCAAGCTGGGTTAATTTGGGATTATCGCCGATTAGGAGAACTGGCAACACAGGTGACTGTCGGTACTTTTCCAGGTGCCGCGGGCGGTGCAGGCTATCACGGTGGGAACATAATTACCGAGATTGACACCGGGATCATCTTTACAGACCTAAACGCTGGACCGTTCTTTGGCGGCCTGTCCTTACCGCGGGCGGCCGGATTCGTAGCGGAAACCTTGAGGCGTTCGGCAAAGATCGTCAAAGTAGCTGCAGACGGATCTAGTACGACAACGCTGAGCGAGCTAACGGATTTCTTGCTTCCCCAAGACGCGAAATTTAGTCACATGAGCAAACGAATCTGCAGAATCGTAGCGTCAAATAGTGGACACAAAAAAGATGACTGCTCCTAACAGTTCGTTAAATTCATTCTTACAAAATCGGCACGCTTCCGAAACGTAAACGGCAGTTGAAAAGCGTAGCGTCTGGCGGGCTAAAAACGTGGCACTAGGTAGCATCCTATTTGTGGCTCAAGCCCCAACGCAAGGCTCTTATTAAACGATCGCACGATGAAGCGATTTTCGGATCAGAATAAAGCCGATTGCTTTAAGCTCTCGAACTGCTGTGGTGCTGACGGTACCGCTCAAGCCAATGCTCAAGTAGGTCGGCGGCCGGCAGAAAGTCCCGGCCCAGCGCGATCAGCAAGTCGATATTGTTCCAATTCTTTCCGCAACAAAAACAGTGAGCCAGATTATTGCGTCGATTGACTGTCGCTCGGAGCTCTTGGCACTTGGGGCACTGGAAGCGGAAGTAGAAAACTAAAAGCCACTCATTTTATTCACGGGAAGGAACAAAAGAAGAAGCAAAAGGGGCGAAGAAGCAAAAGGGGTCAGGCCTCAATGGCATTAACATCTTCGTAAATCCGTTCGCACCAACGATGAAGCATTGCTGCGATAGCATGCTATCGAAATCAAAGCGTGGCCCCCGTGCGTAGGAGTAATTGTCTGTCAACAATTACCACACGCAGCGGAGGCTCACGTGCGCAGTATTACGGAGATCGTCAAACAGTTCAAGCAAGACTGGACCGAAGAAATCAACGCCGTGAAGATCGAGCAGGCTTGTCGCGATAGCGGTATGACTTGGATTGATTCCATGCTCAACCCTGTTGCTACGATGCAGATATTTTTTCTGCAAATCCTGCATGGAAACACGGCCTGCACAGACCTACCACATTTGGCCCGAATGGTTTTTACGGCAGCCGGATATTGCAAAGCAAGAATGCGCATCATGCTCGAAGTGTTTCAATTGCTTTTAGAACGATGCACCGAATCTCTTCATCAGCAAACGCTCGATGCTGGCCAGTGGTTTGGGCATCGTGTCTTTATGGTCGATGGTTCAAATTTCTCAATGCCTGATACGCCTGCGCTGCAAGGTTACTTCGGGCAGCCAGGTGGCCAGAAGCCAGGTTGTGGGTTTCCGGTCGCGCACTGGCTCGTGTTGATGCACATGGGAACGGGCATGATTACCAAAATGCTTACCTCACCCTTGCGTACAGGCGACATGTCGAAA
>JBLHLE010000448.1:0-6319 GCA_047620805.1 Pirellulaceae bacterium | reverse complement strand
CAGGTCGGCAGCTCCCCAGTTCGATTCGACGAACTCCGACAATTCGCGACGCACAAATGGGAACATGACGTCGTAGACAAAACTGACCGACGACGTCGTCCCTTCGATATCCAACAATATTCCGCGACCTGAAAACTGCATCAGAGTTTGACCACAGGTTTGAGGTCATCTTGCGGCGGCAAGTAGTCTGGCCCAAAGCAAAGGGGCGTGTACTTTTCGTGAATTGGCTCGGCCACATAGTGTGGAGTCCAACCTGCCATGTCTTCAAACAGACGAATACAACGGATTTGCTTATCGTCGCAGAGGTCAAACCAGTGGTTCATGTCTTTGGGTACATTGATCAAATCACCCGATGTCACTTGGACGGCGAAAACGGGACCGTTTTCGGGATGAATATGGAAGACGCCTTGTCCCTTTACGGTAAAGCGAACTTCGTCTTCGCTATGAGTATGCTCTTTATCGAACTTGGCGAGCAGCGTGTCTACGTTGGGAGTTTCCGAGTTGACGTTGATCACGTCGGCGGTGACAAAGCCGCCTTTTTCTTTGAGGCGCTCGATTTCTGGCCCGTAAGCTTCGAGGATTTCCTCATTGGTTGGATCTTCGCCGATACGGCCTTCGACGTCCCATTTTTCGTACCAAATCCCAAACGGCTCGAGGAATTGGCGGATCTCATCGACTTCGGTGATTACGCGATCTTCATCTTGGATGCGAACGACAGCCATGATTTATCTCCAGTTGGTTACTGAAACATTTTGTGAATTGTTTATCGTTGGAAAGAATACTCTTCTACCGCACAGCTAATGCGGGAATCGATCTTTCAAAGACCAGTCGCCGCGCCACGCACTCAAATAGGAACTCATAGATCTCGATGTGCCGACGGGCTTCTTCAATCGTCTTGCCCCAAGTGTAAAGTCCGTGGCGACGGATTAAGTAGCCGTGAGTTAACGGGCGCTCGCTATCCCCGAACGCTGCCGCGACTTGCTCGGCCAAGACCGGGATGTCTTGTGTGTTATCAAAAACCGGAACCCACTCCGTGTGCTCGTGAGTCTTCACTCCTTCGAGCCCTTTGAGCATCTCATAGCCTTCGATCTCAAACCCGCCCTGGGAGAAATAGAAGTCAGAAAGCAACGTGGCCCAGACCGAGTGCGTGTGCAGTACCGCACCGACGTCGGGCTGTTGGGCCGCGACAACATGCAGCAGTGTTTCTGCCGATGACTTGGGCTGCCCTTCACCCGCTGGCTTACCGTCAGCACCGACCCGAACGAAGTCCTGGCGAGTCAATCGTCCCTTATCCATGCCACTGGCCGTCACCAGTAACTCTAAAGGTTCTGTTTGGAGACGAATACTGTAGTTGCTGCTAGTCCCGACGGACCAACCGCGTTGCCAAAATAGCGCGCCGACTTCGCGAAGCGCGTCAACTTCCGTTTCGAGTCCTTGCAACGGAGCTGGTAAAGTTTCACTCACGACGAATTTCAACCCGAGAAAGGAATGGCAAGCTGATAACGGAAAGGCAAGCTGATAACGGAAAGGCAAGCTGATAACGGAATGGCAAGCTGATAAAGGAAAGGCAAGCTGATAACGGAGTACCTTAACCCCATCGCCAATTTACTGCTCAATCAGAATCGCCGATTTTACCACATCGACCTAGTCATTCAATGAGTGGCGGATCGCCGGGAAAATCCACAATGGAAAGAGAATGGCGGAAACGTCCCGCAGAAACGCCGTATATTGCGTAGTCTAAGCCCGTAAAGAATCTCGAAGCCAATAAAAAGTTCTACCCGCGGCAATCTACTAACTGTTCATGCGGGTCTCGAATCGTCGTGTTTCTAACTGTGCATTCGTGGCAATTCGTAGCCTTCGGCGATGATCTTGGCCTCTTCAGCAGCCAGTTCGGTCAAGCGAGCATGAACTTTCTTTTCCGTCGAAAATTGCTTGGCCAACCTAACGTAGGCAGTGTGGTGACGAGCTTCCGACTCAAATAAGCTGTCATAGAAATCCGCCAGTTCCTGATCCTCAATATTATTTCGCAATAAATCGAACCGTTCACACGACCGCGCTTCAATCAGTCCCGCCACAAGTAGTCGATCCACCGCTTTATCCGGCTCAAACTTTCGCACGAACTCACTCAACCTGCGACCATAAGTCCCGGGCTTGAGCCTCCGAAACTTGATGCCTCGCTTCTCTAATATCGCGATCACCATATGGAAGTGCTCGAGCTCCTCCTCAATGATCTCTGTCATCGCGCGGCACAGATCTTGATTCTCGATGTAAGCGAACATCAGATTCATCGCACAGCCAGCCGCCTTTTTCTCGCAATGCGCGTGGTCGATCAGAATCTCTTCGAGGTTCTCATTGACTTGGTCCAGCCATCGCTGAGGTGTTGTCATTTGTAGACTTAACATAATGACAAATGTAAAAGATCCAGCCGATTCACTCAATAGTCCCACAATTTTCAGCATGTCGACTAGGCATCAGCCCTGTTGCCCGTAACAAACGATGTCCAGCAATAACCAGTCGGCTGCCATACACTGTCAAGAAATGCCACCGCCATCGAACTGTGTTTCTGCACGGCTCGATGGCGGTTAGGGCGGGGGCTGCTTTGTTGTTCACGTTCGTTTCAGCCCAGAACGTGAAGTGTTTCCGTCGCAAAAGGGGGCTTTGCATTTCGCTGCCAAGACAGCTGTTCGTTGTTTTGCTCTTCTCCGCTGTTCGGGTTATTCAGAATTGCAAATTCCAACTGAACTAGAAACCAATGCTGAACGACAAGTTGCGACCTTGAACGCTAACGCCGGAATGTCCGTGACCGTTATGACTCCCGTGGCCGTAATGACTCCCGTGACTGGGATAGTAACTGCGACTCGGACTCGAATGATACGAGCGATGTGCCGACGGATAACTGTTGTAGGCCGGATACCGATTCGTCGTATACGTCGGGTGGTATGCCGGGGCGCGATAAGTGTTATATGCCGGGGCGCGATAAGTGTTATAAGCCGGGGCGCGATACGTGTTGTACGAACGGGAGTTGCAATGGTCGGCACTAGCGACGCTCGTCGTGAAGGCTACGGCTGCAACAGCAGTGAGGGCGATTACAAGACTTTTCATGGTTTGCTCCTTGGCAATGCGGGTTGTTTTTCATCCCCACCCTGTTTTGTTGGTTGAGGCTACTAACCTTTAAAAGCAACCACCATGCCAAAACCCAAGACTATTACATAAGCACCAACTGCCAAACCACTTAAAGACAATCTACGCTGTCCACAGGAAACTAAAAACTGACATCGACATGACGACACCTGTCGTCATATTGATATCGAGTTCGAGCCGCCACTGAATAAGAACGCAATTTCGGCCGAGTGGAAGTCGACTAAGTGCGAACTCTAGCCGCGATTCGCATCGACCAACTGCTGGAACATATCGACCAGAGTCTGCTGTCCCGTCTCGGCCCGCAGCTCGCTCAACGTCCCGCGGTAGCGAATCGATCCCTGATCCAGCAGAGCAAAACGATCGCACAAGCGCTCGGCTTCGTCCAAACGGTGAGTACTCAATATCACTGCCTTCTTTTGTTCGCGCAGATAAATCAAATAATCAAAGACGACTCGCGTGCCAATTACGTCCAGCCCGCGAGTCGGTTCGTCCAAAAGCAACGCGGGTGGATCGTGCATCAGTGCTCGGGTCAAATTAACGCGCTGCCGTTGACCCGAGCTAAGTCCGCTACACCGCTGATCGATGAACTTAGTTAGCTCAAAAACGCCCGCGAGACGATCCAAAGTTTCTTCTGCCCGAGCCACGTCGATCCCATACATGTCCGCGAAAAAAAGTAACATTTCGCGAACGGTCAGCCATTGATAAACGCCGGAACTAGCCGACACCAAACCAATTCGGCTCTTGACCTGAAGAGCGTTGCGGTCTGTGCGGAATCCATCGACCTCAGCATATCCGGCAGAAGGGTCTAGTAACCCCATGATGATTCGCAATGTTGTCGTCTTGCCTGCACCATTCGGGCCAAGCAAGCCAAACACCTCGCCACCGCTAACCTCGAAACTCACGTCTCGAACTGCCTCGATGGCGTCTTCGTCGCCGCCAAAAGATTTGTAAAGCTGATCGACACGAATCATGTTAGAGCCTAGATAAGCAGTATGCAAGTAACTTTGAAATCGATTTCTAATCGTCGTGCTTCTGCCGCAATCGCGGAGACGTTCGCAGGATTAGATGCACCCGTTCAAATTCATTAAGCCATTCTTGTACGACGGCATTGGTCAGCGAATCGGCAGGAGGTGCAATCCCCGTTGGGCACGAGTCCCCCAATTGGTCGGCTGCAATCTGCCGATATTTTGCGAGTGTACGATCTCCAAAATGCGAAACGAACTGGTTGTCTTCACTCAAGAAAACGACCTGCGGCACGCGCGCCCCGCCGCACACCGTTAGATTCTTGTTGATCTCGTCATCGGCATCGCGGTCGACGAACCGTAACTCGACGCAATCCGCGGCCCGAGCGAAACATTCCAGGATTGGACATTGCTCCACACAATCACCGCACCACACTCCAGCCATACAGAGAATTCGGATCTCTCGAGTAAAGTCGGTAACGACGCTTTGCTGGAAATCCGTCAGCTGAATTCGATCGAACATTGCCCGCCAGCGTCCCCGCTGCGTTTCCGTCCCATACTGTTCCAAGAATTCGTCGTAGCTCACAGCGGACTCGAATTTCGCCCCCCAATCAACTCCCATCTTCATCCTCCAATTTGCCGTTCAGCATTCGTTGTTCTCGATCGGTCGCTCTCGTTCATCGCGTGGTTCTTCATCGCGTGGTTCTTCATCGCGTGGTTCTTCATCGCGTGGTTCCAAATCCGAGAACACGCGTTGCGATACAACGCATGATATCAGTCCAATTGCAATCAGCGTAGGCGTCCAGAGTGCGGTGGGGTGAAGTTGTAACCAGTCATTATCGATCTGCCGCCACAACAATAGATGAGAATAGACTGCGACGAGCCAACAAACTAAGAGCGGAATGCGGCGTCGGCAGAGCAGGGGAGCGACAGCATAAAAGAGCAAGGCAAGAGCCAACGAGAAACTCGTCGCTTGCCAACCCAAGAACGCTCCGGTTACAGCTCCCACAAAAGTCACATCCCACCGAAACTCCGCTTGCCTTAAACCGCGTGGGGGGAGTATGAATCCTGACGCCGCTCCCGCCCATGCTCCGCCGAGCAAGATTCCCACGACCGTTGTGTCGAACCGAATTCGCCATTGCGCGAGCGAAATCCGATTCGGAGAAACGGTATCCCATAGAACGGGATGAATAGCGGGCCAATACGCGGCCGCCAAAACGGCAACGAGTAGTCCGAGGGCGAACATCTTTTTTGGAATACGTTGACTGTCAAAGTGAATCAGCGCCGAGGACAACAGTCCCGCCAACAGGAATCCGTGAAACGCATAAATCGCTAAGAACTGAAGATCCAGATCGACAATTGTCCAGGTGAAATAGTTACGTCGAATGTAAGTGGCCACGGGTAAGTTGGCACCGTCGGACAGCAATTCCGGATATGCCAGAATCAGCCCCATGGCACCGGCGATGAATTCGACGATCGGGTAACGCGCGGAGATCGGTAACCGACACGCTCGACACCGCCCACGCAGGAATATCCAACCAAAGACCGGAATGTTGTCCCGAAATTGAATATTGACGTCACAGTACGGACAGCGCGACGGACGAGAAACAACAGTCTCGCCGCGCGGCATTCGCCAGACCACGACATTAAGAAAACTGCCCACCGCCGCAGCGAAAGCAAAAATCCACGCCGCCGTCAGCGCCTGCATCGATGCCGTGATCAGCTGCAACGGCCAATACATTGAAGACGTGCTTGAGTGATCGGAAAAAACATCGCGATCCAGCAACAAGAAAAACGTTATCATCAGCAGCGTCAGCCCACACGCGCCCGCAGCCACGCCGATAGTTCGCTTTATTTTCCGCCACTGCTTACGCTTCACAAATCTGCCGTTGCTTCCGAATCCAAAGAATCTGGTCCACTCAAGTCAAATCTAATTCCCTCTACTCTATTCTCTACCGATTCTCGCGAGAACATGGGTTAAGTCACAAACCCAACGCGACTTAGTGATTTGGGCCACAATTCGCACAAGACTCGCATCCTCGCCGCGCCCATAAAATAGGTTCATCCAGGAATTTCGGGGACTGATTCCAGCTGGAGCGGATGAGAAATAACTAAAGACAAATTGCAAGGACCAAACAAAACACAATGGGCAAGGATCGGACAAGGACTTTTTTGGCAGAGTATTTTCCGGCGTCCAGATTAGTTGCGCATTTTGA
>JBLHLE010000447.1:0-6329 GCA_047620805.1 Pirellulaceae bacterium | reverse complement strand
CGATGGTATCTCCCCTAAGGCCGCCGTTATTATGATCGGCACCAACAACACGGGACACCGCCAGGACCCCCCGGAACAAACTGCGGCCGGAATCAAAGCCATCATCGCCGACCTGCGTAAACGCTTGCCCGAAACCAAGCTTCTGCTCCTAGCTGTCTTTCCTCGTGACGCCACTAAAGAAGGCAAGCTTCGTCAGATTAACGACGGCATCAACGAACTGATCAGCAAGTACGGCGACGACAAACACGTATTCTTTTTAAACATCAACGATACGTTCCTCGACGACGACGGCAACTTGCCAAAAGAAGTCATGCCCGACCTCCTTCACCCGCGACAAAAAGGCTATGCCATGTGGGCCGAAGCGATCGAGCCGACTCTCAAAAAGCTGCTGGGCGAGTAAGCTAACGATTACGGATAATGCAATTCCATCAAACGCCAGCAAGAAACACGTTTCTTGCTGGCGTTTTTCATTAAAACTCTCGTCGCGCCAACGGCCGCGCCATTTGCTAGAATCAACGCATGCATCCACTCGACATCGCAACCGTAGCCGCTTACCTATTGTTTATCATCGGGATTGGAGTGGCCTTCGGTGGCAGCCAATCGCGGCGGGAATTCTTTGTCGCGGGCGGGAGCATGGGCTGGCTCGCCGTTGGCCTGAGTGTCATGGCGACTTTATTTTCCTCCAATAGCTTCGTCTTCTATCCGTCGGCCGCATTCGGAGACAGTTTGCGAATAGGGCTCTCGCTCGTCGCCTTTGCAGCGATGACGCCGATCGTTATTTGGGTTTTCATCCCGTTGTACGCCCGACTCGAACTAGAAACGGCCTACGAATACCTTGAAAAACGCTTTCACATTTCCGTCCGAACATTGGCGGCAACACTGTTTGTCTTGCTGCGGATCGGCTGGATGGCGTCGGCAACCTACGCGGCTTCGGTGATCGTTTCCAGTGTGTCCGGTGTGCCTAAGTTTTACGTAATAATTGGCCTCGGTGTCGTGGCGATCGGCTACACGATGCTCGGTGGTCTACGCGCGGTCATGTGGACGGACGTCGTCCAGTTCTTCGTATTTGCCTTGACCATCATTATGTCGTTAGCTCTGATCATGTGGAGTGGCGACCTCGGCTTTGGCAGCACATTCGAGACGTACTTCAATGGACGCGAAGGGTTGGTTGTCGACTTCTCGCCTTCAATGACTCTACCTTACGGGAGCTGGGTCATTTTGATCGGGGTATTCCTTGAAGCCTTGTCCGCCTTTGGAGTGGATCAGGTCGCCGTCCAGAGATATTTATCGGCGAAGGACGAACGGACATCTCAGATCGGTGCGGCACTGAATCTCGCCGCAATGTGCGTCATTATCCCGGGACTGCTAATGATCGGCGTCGGCTTGTACGCCTACTACACGCAGCACCCCCAAGAGCTGGGCGGTGAAACATTGGCCGAAGTAATGGCCGCGGAAGATTTCGAGGCCGACGAAGCACTTCCAACATTTGTACGCCTACACTTCCCGCCGGGATTAGCAGGTCTGTTCCTGGCGGCGTTGATGGCGGCGATTATGTCGAGTATCGATTCAGGCATTCACTCCGTCACTACCGCCGTCGTAGTAGACTTTCGCGACCGGCTATGGCCGCAACTTCGGCCCACAGACGAAAAAAGTGAGTTGCGCTGGATCCGGATCATGGTGCTGGTGATCGGGATCATCTCCGTCGCGTTGGCATGTTTTGTCGAACCATTGGGAGATGTTTTCGCCATTGGAAAGAAATTGACGGCCGCGTTTGGTGGACCGCTTCTGGCCATTTTTATTCTGGCGCTATTTTCTCGGCGAGCGACCTGGCTGGGCGTGCTGCTAAGCGTCGTCATTTCGACGATTGCAACTCTGGTGCTGATGTATACACAAAACTGGTTTCCAGTCTGGTACTGGCCGATTGGATTCGGTCTGTCACTTGTGCTCGGCTATTTACTGAGCTTCGGGCAGTCACCTCAGCCGTCGAACTACACATTCTACGACATTGTGCTGTACCCCAAAAATGGCAAGCAAAAATCGCAATGACTCACCACCTCGACGGACTTTCTGTTAGCGGACTGAAGACGTTCGACAAACCATCTCTAGTACTACAAGAAAGCAGAAACACGGCGCGAACTCAATCAAGTTCACGCCGCGAAACTTAATCGAAAAAACGCCGCGAAACTAGAATTCGAGTAAATTGTCGGTCGAACACAGCCCGACGAAATGATCGTTGCGACCGAGATCGTCGGTGAAAGTGCCGGCACTGCTCTCGTCGCGAGAGCCAATCCTATCGGCCCACAACAAGAGCAGCAAATATTACAGAAACAACGAACCGCCAAGTCCTTTGCACCACTCCTGGAGAACCAAACGATGTCCCGAATTATTCTGTGCCTAATTGTGATCTGCCACACATTGTTTACTGTCGGAAACACTCGCGCCGAAAATCCGATCCTCGCTTTCAACGGCAAAAACCTCAACGGATTCTATACCTATTTGGGGAGCGAGAAGAACGATGACCCGGACAAAGTCTTCTCCGTAACCAAAGACGGACTGTTGAAGATCAGCGGCGAACACCGCGGCTATCTATCGACCGAGAAACCACTTTCAAACTATCGACTCGAAGCAGAGTTCAAATGGGGCGCGGGAGACGCGTCGAGCGACAGCGGCATTTTCTTTCACGCCGTCGAACAAGATAAATTGTGGGCCAAGTCTCTAGAAGTTCAAATGCGAGCCGGCGCTACTGGCGATCTGTGCTTGATCGGAGGATCTTCGCTCGCCGCTGATGGCAAAAACTGGACGCGAGGTTGCATTCCACGGCCCGGCAAAGACGACCCAGAAGCCGAAATAGAAGTTAAGCGCGGCGACTGGAATAAGATTGAGCTCATTTGTAAAGACGACACAGTCGAGCTAACGATCAATGGAAAGAAGATTCTTGCGGGCAAAGAGGCCTATGTCAGCTCTGGCAGGATCTATTTCCAGTGTTATTCCGGCGAATTGTTCTATCGCAAAATCGCATTCCTTCCTCTTGCAGATTAAACTAGTGTTTTAGTGATAGTGTTTTAGTGAAGAATGTCACACCGCCGTGATTAGTCGCTCCCACAAGCCCCACCTAACAAGGGACGATCATGAGACCGCACCACAGCGCCGTCTTGATTTTGTCACTGGTCGCTACCGGTGTACTTCATGCGGAAGATCCCGTTTCGTTTAATCGCGACGTTCGTCCGATTTTGTCCGACAACTGTTTCACTTGCCACGGTCCCGATGCGACTCATCGTGAAGCGGGACTGCGTCTAGATCAATCCGAGTCGGCGTATTCGAAACTTGAATCGGAAGCGACGGCAATCGTGCCAGGCAAACCGGCCGCAAGTGAGTTGGTCCGTCGGATCACCAGCGACGATGGCGACCAAAGAATGCCGCCCACGGATTCTGGGAAAACTCTGACGCCAGCGGAAATTGCCACTCTGACGAAGTGGATCGAACAAGATGCGGAATATCAACAACACTGGTCCTTTGTTCCGCTGGAACCAACAATCATCCCCGCCGTTTCATTCGGCAGTTGGCCCAAGAACCCGATTGATAATTTTGTGGGAATGAAATTCACCAATTTCCCACCCGCTAAAGAAGCTTCTCGCGGCGAACTGATCCGGCGAGTTGCGTTCGATGTGACTGGATTGCCGCCAAAACCTGCCGAGATCGATCTGTTTGCGAATGACAACTCAAAAGACGCTTACGCAAGAATGGTCGACCGGTATCTCGATTCGAAAGCGTACGGCGAGCACATGGCGACGTATTGGATGGACCTTGCGCGGTATGCGGATACCAACGGCTATCAATACGACACCGAACGCCAGCAATGGGTTTGGCGAGACTGGGTGATTGATGCCTACAATCGCAACATGCCGTTCGATCAATTCACGATCCAGCAACTTGCCGGAGACCTAATCGAAAACGCAACTCCTCAACAGCGATTGGCCTCTGGCTTCAATCGCAACCACGGCATCACCATCGAGGGCGGGGTCATCGATGAGGAATATCGCACGGAATACGTAATGGATCGCCTGACGACCACGGGCACGGTCTGGCTCGGATTGTCGGTTGGCTGCGCTCGTTGCCACGACCACAAATTCGACCCGCTATCGCAAAAAGAATTTTACGAAATGTTCGCGTTCTTCAACCAGGTTTCCGAACGCGGGCAAAGTGGCTTTAATCCGAAGGCTCAACTCCCTTCGCCTCTGGCGCTCGACCAACAAACGCAAACAGACAACGAGATCACAAAGCTAACGGAAGAAGTTAAAAAACTGACCGAGACCGTGGGTAGCCGCGTCGAAATCTGGGCCGAAACGATCGCCAAGACGCCGCCAGGCAGCTGGGCAACCGTTAAGCCCGAATCAATGAATTCCACGGGGAAATCAACACTGACTGCACAAGACGACGATTCCGTGCTAATCGGCGGAGCAAACCCGCCACAGGACGTCGTGGATGTATCTGGAAACACAAAGCTGGAGAAGATGACGGCCGTCCGCCTCGAATGCTTGACGCATCCCTCACTCCCCGGCGGCGGCCCCGGACGACACCTCAATTCCAACTTTGTTCTTAGCGAATTTGAACTCGAAGCAACATCGATCGCCGATCCCAAACAGAAGAAGACGATCAAATTTGCCTCCGTCGAATCGGATTATTCGCAAGCCAAATATGAGATCGCCAAAGCGATCGACGGCACGGTCGCCAACAGCAACGGCTGGGCCGTCGATGGTCCAACTCGTAAACAACCAGCAACCGCCATCTTCTACCCTCAAGAGCCCTTCGGGTTCGCCGGCGGCACGACGTTGCGATTCCGGCTTCGACACGAAGCGAACTTCGGAACGCACGGAATCGGCCGTCCCCGCTTCTCGGTCACTAATGCTCCAGCGGGACTAATCTCCTTCAAAGGCATTCCCGCCGAATTAATCGACATTGCGAAAACGAAACGGGAAAGCCGCACGCCGACAGATCAGACCAAGCTCAACTCGTACTTCGTTGCAAATCACGACGCCGTCTTGAATCAGCGCAAACTCCGCCTAACCTCGCTGCAAAATCAAAAAGCGAGTTCGTTTCCTGCTACGATGGTCATGCAAGACATGCCGCAGATGCGTGCCACTTACGTCCTCAACCGCGGACAATACAACGAACGAAAAGAGCAAGTCTCAGCCTCGGTACCCGCCGTGCTGCCCGACTTCGCTGCCGACGCCCCCCGCAATCGACTAGGGTTCGCTCAATGGCTGACCTCACCCAACCACCCACTCACGGCTCGGGTGGCCGTCAATCGTTACTGGCAAAACTATTTTGGTATCGGGCTAGTCAAGACGGCCGAGGACTTTGGAGCTCAAGGGGAACAGCCGAGCCACCCTCAATTGCTAGATTACTTGGCACACGAATTCATCAAGAGCGGTTGGGATGTAAAGCACATGCAACGGCTGATTCTCAACTCCGCAACCTATCGCCAATCGTCGCATGTTGGCGAGCAGGCCTACCGAGTCGATCCAGAGAATCGCAACTTGACACGAGGTCCCCGCTTGCGACTGACTGCAGAACAGATCCGCGACAGCGCCCTGGCGGTCAGCGGCTTGCTGGTGAATCGAATTGGCGGGCAAAGTGTCTACCCGTATCAACCCGACGGTTTGTGGTTGGAACTGAATAATCGTCCAGGCTATTCCAAGAAGTATCAGCGTGGCACAGGCGACGCACTCTATCGTCGGAGTTTGTATACCTTCTGGAAACGGACGGTCCCCTCCCCCATGCTCAAGACCTTCGACGCGCCCACTCGAGAATTTTGCACCGTACGTCGTAGCCGCACGAATACTCCGCTGCAGTCACTGCTGTTGCTGAACGGACCACAATTCGTCGAAGCGGCCCGCGGCCTTGGCACTCGCATGCTCCAAGATGGCGGTCAAACGACTGACGCGAGAATCAGCTACGGTTTTCGACTCGTTACCGCGCGGACACCATCGCCCGGCGAACTAGAAATACTGACTGAAGAGCTGACAGAAAGCCGAGCTCGTTACAAAGATGATCTCGAATTAGCCCAACGGATCAACGACGTTGGAGACTCACTGCCGCTGGACTCGGTTGCTCCGGCAGAGTTGGCCGCTTGGACCAGCCTCGCTCGTTTGATCATGAATTTAGATGAAGCGGTTACCAAAGACTAACAGGACCGTCCAGACAACTTTGGCCTCCACGATTCGTGTAACCAAAAAAGAGATCCAAATCATGAACGATCCCTCCATAAACGATCCCACTATAAATGACCCCACTATAAATGACCCCACTATAAATGACCCGAGACTCGA
>JBLHLE010000446.1:0-6330 GCA_047620805.1 Pirellulaceae bacterium | reverse complement strand
CAGAGAAGGGGATGTCATGACCACAGCCGAACAGAAATTAGAGTCGCTCGTCTTCACGGAAGGCGAAATCGACGACGTCATCATTCAGCCGTTATCGCAGTTTTGCGATGACCGCGGCTGGCTGGTCGAATTGTTTCGCAACGACGAACTACCTGCCGCTAACATTCCGACAATGGCGTACGTCAGCGAGACACAACCCGGTGTAGCTCGCGGGCCTCACGAGCACGTAGAGCAATCGGACTATTTCGCCTTTATCGGTCCCGGTACTTTCAAGCTTTACTTGTGGGATTCTCGCCAGGACTCGCCGACATTCGGCCGGAAGTTCCCCGCTTTATACGGTCAAGACAACCGTGCCTCCGTGATCATTCCGCCAGGCGTCGTTCACGCTTACAAGAATGTTACCGACGAATCCGGCTGGGTTTTCAACGGTCCCAATGCACTCTACGCAGGCGAAGGTAAGTCGCAACCGGTGGACGAAATTCGACACGAAGACGTCGAGAATAGTCCTTATACCTTGGACTAGTATCGATGGACGAGTATCGATGGACGAGTATCGATGGACGAGTATCGATAACCATTGCACGAATGTGAGACAGCGGTCGGACCCGGAACAGTCGACCGCTGTTTTTATGTAGCTTGAGTTCCCTATGCCAAGAGCAATCCACGATTCATCAGTATGGTCGTATCGCTGGAAGGGCAGCCGATGGTGCTTAGAAGTTTACTGCCAAAGTCGCGTCGCGCATTTACACTCGTAGAAGTGCTCATCGTCGTTCTGATTATGGCAGTGGTATCCGCTGCAGCCGTCAAGAGCTTCCAGTTGAGCACAGCGGACGCCAACGTAGCTTCATTAACGCAGACATTTCGTCGCATCGAGGAGGCCGCTTCGCGTTACCGTATTCGTAATGGGAACTGGCCTGCGACCACCAACAAGCACTCCGCGCCGGGCGATTTTACTGGCTATCTCGACGAATCCGCGTTTACTCATGCGGCGCCCGGAACAGTCAATTCGAGAGGGACTGTCGTCTTCTACAATAATGCGCATGGTGTCTTCGTCGGGGTGACGCAGCTGGACACAGGCGTGGCTGAAACCATCGACTCTCAGTATGACGACGGTGTTGCGAACACCGGGCGGATCCGCGTTTCAGCCAGCGGCGGGACTACGCAGATGCTGTACGTCATAGTCGACCTTAACGGCTCAGGGACCAGCACTACTGTCGGCAAATGAATAACTCCCGTCATTTCTTTCAGGGACTAAACGCGTTGCGGAATGTTTTGACTTTCGACGCGAGTTTCCCGGTCTCGATCGTTGGACAGAATGGGAAATAACAAATCCCAGGCTGCAAGAATCGTTTGAAGTTTAGAGCTTTCGTAATTCGGAATTTATTCGTTATTTGCTGTTTGTCTCAAAATGCTTCCACGGACCACGACGATCCTCACGATTTCTCGCCCGCGAATCTTATTGCTAGGTCTACTCAACATGCCGCCCGTGAAACCGTATGATATTGTTCACTCACATTGTTAGTTGACCATGAAACTGAGGAAATCCATGAATACGAAGTCGTACATGCGGACAGCTGTTGTTGCGTTATTGACTGCTTTTGCATTCTTTGCGGAATCGAGCGCAAAGGTCCAGGCGGTGGAACTCGAAATCAAACCGGAAGACCGGGTCATTTTTTTGGGTGGCACGTTTGTCGAACGAATGCAATATAGTGGCTTCTTGGAAGCGACTCTGGTAGCCACCGATACGAAAGGGAATCAGACCTTCCGCAATCTGGGATGGAGTGGCGATACGCCGTGGGGACACGCTCGAGCGGTTTTTGGTGGACAGCCGGACGGCTACAAACGACTCGTCAAAGATACGGAGGAAGCGAAGCCGACATTGATCGTTTACGCCTACGGCAATAACGCGGCATTCGATGGCAAAGAGGCGATTGCTGCTTT
This sequence comes from Pirellulaceae bacterium, assembly GCA_047620805.1. GTDB lineage: Bacteria > Planctomycetota > Planctomycetia > Pirellulales > Pirellulaceae > JBLHLE01. Next base: position 4,389 of record JBLHLE010000446.1, on the reverse strand, counting down.
CCTGCAGCAGTATGAATCTTTGATTAACGACTTACAAAAGCGAACGCGAGCTCGAGCGGCACTGATCCTACCGCGGGAATACGACTCATTGGGAGGTCAGTTGCCGGATCAAACGAAATACAATGCAGTTGTTCGCGAATTTCGCACCGCGATTCGCGAACTCGCGAAAGCGAAGGACATTCCCGTCTTAGACCCCGATGCAGACAACGTCGTTAGGAAGCTGCAACTGACCGAAAACGGCGTGCACTTAACTGATCGCGGTTATTGGCACACAGCGGTCACTCTGGCGAAACAGATGGGACGCGGATCGTCCATCGATTGGCGCGTCGAATTAGGAGCGGGTTCACCGATCGGCGAAAATACTGACCTGACGGACGTTGTAAGTTCGGCAGACGGGGCCTCATTTGTTGCACTGGATCGTGTTCTTCCCATGCCCCCCTGCCCCGGCGGAAGTAGTGAACACGAGTCCGTCGGTAAGTTGGTCGTCAAAGGTTTGGATCCCGGAGACTACGTTCTCCGCATCGACGGTGTCAAGAACGTCGCTGCCAGCGCTCAACAATGGGCGAGTGGAGTAAGTCTGGCCAGTCGCGGTGGCAGTCAGCAGGCCCATCAATTGCGATCTTCGCTGAGTGGCAAGAACGAATTGTTCTTTTATCGCTATCGACCACAAAACGAAACTTACCTATTCCTCTTCCGTAAGCACGAGCAGGGAAACAATGCAGGCGAGATTCCTCAATTCGATCCGCTGATTGAAAACAAGGAAAGAGAAATTGCGGTTTTGCGCGTACCGATCAAGCACAAATATCAGCTGCGAAAAGCTACGAACTAGGAGAGCCTAAAATGAACTTACACAACTCGATTAAACTCACGGCGTTCCTCATCGCTCTGAGCGTACTCAACACGTCGACTTATGCACAACGCAACTTAAAAGATATTCCCGATCCAGCGGCCGATAAGGAACAGGCGTCCTTTATCGTGCCGGAGGGATTCGAAGTGAATCTGTACGCCGCCGATCCACAGATCGCAAAGCCGATTCAAATGAACTTCGATGCCCAAGGCAGACTTTGGGTTGCCAGCAGCGAAGTCTACCCGCAGATCAAACCCGGGCAGATAGCGAATGATAAGATTCTCATTATCGAAGACAAGGATCGTGATGGAACTGCGGAGACCACGACGATATTCGCTCGCGGACTGTTAATCCCAACAGGTGTGCTTCCCGGAGATGGCGGCGTTTATGTGGCAAACAGTACCGAATTAGTTCACTTGTCGGACTCCGACGGCGATGGCGTTTCAGATACCCGCCGGGTAATGCTCTCAGGATTCGGAACAGAAGACACACACCATCTGCTTCACACGCTGCGGTGGGGACATGATGGCGCGATATATATGAACCAATCCATTTACATTCATAGCCACATCGAGACTCCCTATGGCGTGAAAAGGTTGAATGGCGGAGGGATTTGGCGATTCCGTCCGGATAATCGAAAACTCGATATCCTTTGTCGCGGCTTCGTTAACCCATGGGGACACCACTTCGATTATTGGGGTCAAAACTTCGCCACCGATGGAGCCTACGGCGAGGGGATTAACTACGTGTTTCCTGGGGCTGTGTATGTGACGGCACCCGGAGCAAAGCGTCGCGTCGAAGGCCTGAACCCCGGCAGTCCCAAGCACTGTGGACTGGAGATTCTCAGTGGTCGGCATCTGCCTGTCGAATGGCGCGGCAACATGTTGACCAACGACTTCCGCGCCCATCGCGTTTGTCGATTTGTAGTGAGTGAGGACGGGGCGGGTTTTGCGTCCCGCCAGGAAACGGAGTTGATGAAAACATCGCACGGAGCGTTTCGGCCAATCGATGTGAAGATGGGACCCGACGGCGCGATCTATATTGCGGATTGGTACAACCCGATCATCCAACACGGTGAAGTCGACTTCCGCGACCCTCGTCGCGATCACACTCACGGTCGTATCTGGCGAGTGACAGCGAAGAATCGCCCACTGGTCGATCGTCCCGATTTGAACAATTTGACCAACATGTCTTTGTTGAGTTGGACCAAGGCACCGGAAGAATGGCTTCGTTTGCACGCCAAATTGGTTCTCAAATCGAGGGGGCCCGAGCAAGTACTACCCGACCTGAAGAAGTGGATCGCGTCAATCGATTCGGCTGACGACCTTTACGAACATCATCTCTTGGAAGCACTGTGGCTCTACCAGTGTTTTGACGAAGTTAATCAACCATTGATCGAGCAACTGTTCGCATCGAAAGACCATCGAGTTCGAGCTGCTGCAATGCGAGTCGTTTCGCTGTGGCGAGACCGGCTCGACAATCCTGTCAAGTACATGGCGTCGGCTGTCAATGACGAACATCCCCGCGTGCGATTGGAAGGCGTTCGCGCGCTGGCCGAACGTTTGCAGAGTGATTCGGCCGCGCTGGCGCTGACGGTTCTCAAAAAGCCAATGGACCGGTTCCTCGATTTTGCACTATGGCAAGCAATGCGAGATTTAGAATTGCAATGGGTTCCGTTGGTCAAGTCGGGCCAGTTGGATAAGGTCGGAAGTCTCGATCAGTTGACCTTTGCTGTTCGGTCCGTGGATGCCGTCGATGTCGTCAATCCGCTGATCGAATTGGTTCGCAAAGGCGAGGCGAAAGGTGACAACGCGGTCTCGCTACTGCAATTAGTCGTTTCGCTGTCCAATCCTCAACAGCTAACGCAAGTTTGGCAACTCTTAACGGAAGGCGGGCTTAACGAGGACCAAAAATTAGCGGTTCTCACGGCGATGGTGGATACGACTCAACTACGACGAATTAAACCGGCCGGTGAACTAGAGGTGGTGTCGTGGTTTGAGAAGGCTTCGATAGGGACCAAAAAGGCGCTGATTCGCGCCGCCGGGCTATGGCATGTCGCTTCGCTTTGGCCGCAAATCAGAGGCTTGGCCGAAGATAATTCAACGGAAGAAGCACCACTTCGCGGCGATGCAATTGAAGCCTTAGCAGCCTTTGGTGGCGACATTAACCTGGGACTCATAGCCAAGCTGGCCGCAGCTCCCAATCATCTGTCTGCTCGAATTGTGGCTGTTAACGCAATGGCATCCGCCAAGCCCAGTTTGTCTGCGGCAGGTGCGGTCGAATTGGCGGCCGTTGCCGAAACCGAAGAGCAAATGCGGCAGCTGTTAAGCGGTCTGTTGAGTCTCAAGCAGGGTCCCAACGCCCTGCTGGCTGCGTTGCAAGGCAAGACCTTGAAGCCCGATGCTGCGAAGATGTGGATCCGCCTTGCGCGCCTCGCATCTCAGAACCAAAACGAATTGTTGGCGGCGATCCGCACAGCCGGCAATCTCGACAATAATGGTTGGAAACTGACACCCGAGTTGCTCAAGGAACTCGTCGCAGAAGTTACGGAATCTGGAGATCCACACGCTGGCGAAATGATATACCGCCGTGGCGATTTGCAGTGTATGAAATGTCATCGCATCGCCGGTGCCGGTGGATCGGTCGGTCCCGACCTCGTCAGTGTTGGGGCAAGTGCCCCCGTCGATTACCTGATTGAATCGTTGATCGAACCGGCGAAAAAGGTAAAGGAGAATTTCCACTCGATCTCCGTGATCACTGATCGTGGAAAAGTAATCACGGGGATTCCGCTTCGGCAAACTCGAACGGAAATCGTCTTGCGGAATGCGGAAGACGCTGAGGTGACCATTCCAATCGCCCAAGTGGATGAAAAACGGGAGGGGAGTAGTCTGATGCCCGACGGGCTGGTCAATTCGTTGACGCGGCGGGAGTTGGTGGATCTGGTGGCCTTTATGTCAAAACTGGGCAAGGTCGGAGATTTTGCCGTTGGCAAAGAACGCGTAGTGAGACGCTGGCAGGCAATGATTTGGACGAAAGAGGCGGATCATCGACTGAATCGGACGAGTTTTGAAACTGCAGCGACGGACGATCCCGAACTTACTTGGGCTTCTCAATACAGTACGGTAGGTGGCGAACTACCGCTTGAGTCTCTGCCGCGATTTTCAAATCTACGTGATATCGCTCCGACTTCGTTCGTTCGTTTTGATCTTGAAGTTACTACGGCGGGGCGAGCAACAATTGACTTAGGCTCGATCGAAGGCTTGACGTTGTGGTTTGATGGCAAGCCAATGAAACCCACCGAACAGTTGACGCTGATGCTTGAGAAAGGACTTCACCGCTTAACATTGGCGGTTAACAGTCGAATGCGAACAACGCCGTTGCGAGCCGAAATACGCGATGTAGACGGCGAGCCGACCCAACTTCAGGTTATCCAAGGAAAGTGAACATGCCAGCGAACTCCGCGTTTGGGAATACTGATCCTAATAGTCCGCCTCCACAGAACAATCCCAACGTGCCCGCGCGAAGCTCCGGCTCGGGGTGCG
>JBLHLE010000445.1:0-6343 GCA_047620805.1 Pirellulaceae bacterium | reverse complement strand
TGCATTCAATGATTTCCTGGGGCAGTTTCGAACACCGCGCTGTCATTTCTATCCGGACTCTAGCTTTTCAGATTTCGGCCAGCGCGGTAGGTTATGCGATTCCTCCGAGCGACTTTTTGTCGTTGTTAGTGTCGTTGGTGATTTACACACGATCGCGTGCGCATGATGTCGCCGCCAGAAATGGCATTCGCGGGTAGCAGATAGTAGGAACCGAGATGAGCCACAGTCCCAAAAAAAAGCGTACGCCAATCGCTTTCTTGTTCGAGTATTCCGGTTTTTTGATTGCTGGATCTCTCGCCGCGCTCATCTGGGCGAACGTCTCGCCTGAGACCTATAAACACTTCGTTCACCTTCGACTCGTTGGAGGTAAAGATCACGCTGAACATCACGCTGAACATCACGCTGAAACGACGCCTGCCAGTAATGGTGAGTCCGCGGTACCAGCGCAGCACGGCGACGCTGGACCTGCAGGACAACTTAGCGGCAGCACCGATACTGACCCTGACAAAACGACAGGCACTCAACCGCTTACCGCTGATCTGACGAACGCTGATCTGACGAATGCTGATCTGACGAATGCTGATCTGACGAACGCTGATCCGACGAACGCTGATCCGACGCTGGCTGATTCCGATGGCGGCGCAGCCCATGCCGAACATGAAGCTGATACAGCTCATGTCGATGGCGACAAAAAGGACGTTGCGGGAGAAGAGCACTCGCATTCGCACGAACATGGAGATCATGCATCAACGATTGAGAAGCCGGCGGGTTTCTTTGCACAGATTTTCTATCGATTGATACACCGACCCGATTCGTTCGGATTTCCGCACGGAATTACGTTCCACTTTCTCATCAACGATATCTTAATGGCTCTGTTCTTTGCGATTGCGGGAAAAGAGGTTTGGGAGTCGCTACTTCCTGGTGGTCCACTTTCTAATCCGAAGAAAGCTGCGACGCCTCTAATGGCTACGCTAGGTGGCATCCTTGGTCCTGTCATTGTTTATCTTGGAGGAGCCTATTTAACGGGCACTTTGGACACGCTTGGCAATGGTTGGGCGATACCTTGTGCGACCGATATCGCGTTTAGTTATCTCGTCGCCAGAGTGATCTTTGGTGCCGGGCATCCGGCGATCGCATTCTTACTGTTGTTAGCCATCGCCGACGATGCAGTTGGATTAGTGATACTGGCGATCTTCTACCCGAGTCGACCGATTGAGTATCAGTACTTCTTGCTGACCGCAGCCGCGATCGGATTAGCTTTTGTTTTCCGACGTATGAAACTGCACAGTTTTTGGTGGTATATACTCATCCCTGGGACGCTCTGTTGGATCTCGTTCGATTTGGCTGGAATTCACCCGGCATTAGGTTTGGTTCCAATCATTCCTTGCTTGCCCCACGCCCATACCGACCTCGGTATTTACGCTCGCGAGGAGATGAATCGCAACGATACCCTCAACGAGTTTGAACATTGGTTTAAGAATCCGGTGGAAGTGATATTGGGCCTGTTCGGTTTGGCGAATGCGGGCGTCGGAATGGGTGGTATTGGCACCGGGACTTGGTTGGTGCTCGCTGGACTGATGTTGGGTAAGCCGCTCGGAATTACATTAATGACGCTCTTCGCCGAGAAGGTCTTGCGCCTCGAAATGCCCGCGGGGATGACGTATCGACACGTTGTTACACTTGGAATGATTGCGGCCATCGGATTTACCGTTGCTCTCTTCGTATCGACAGCGGCATTCCCGGTCGGACCACCTGCGGTTTTGGATGCCGTGAAGATGGGCGCATTATTCAGCTTTGGAGCGGCACTCGTCGCGATCCTGCTGGCGAGAGCGTTGGGCGTTAAGCCCGAGCCGGTGCTGGCAACTCCAGAAGCGATTGAAAAAAAAGAACTGGAAACTGTTAACGCCTAAACGCATCTAAACGAGAGGCATGGGCGTCCCGCGATTGCCAACTTGCGCGAACACGGCCAAGACGGCTATGCCACGAGTTGACCCCCATTCTTTTACGTATCCGAGCTAAGCTTTGCGGATAAAGTCAGCGGCGAAGCTGCGAACTTCTTTTCCGTTTAGCACGTGGACCATACGCAGTTGTTGCACCGTTTCGCTGCTGAAGCGGCTGAGCGGCAAGTGGATCCAGCGTTTTCCATATCGTTTTGCGAGTCTCCTCCAGCCCGCACCGGGAGGAGCCGCGCTAACTAACGCGATATGTGGCGAGCGGCTATGAATGCACGCCGCGGCCAGAATTCGCTCTTCCATCGTCTCAGTAAAATCGAGTCTTGGATCCTGCCAAATATCTGGAATGTAAACCGGCGGGAACAGGAAGAGGGCACCCCCATAGTTGGCGAGGCAAATGCCGGGGCCAACCGGCTCTTTACTGAAGTCCGTGGCGTAGAACGCTAACGTCGATTCTTCATCGTGCTCGGCAAACCATGTCGTTCGCCACGGATAGTCGCGTGGGTCGGCCGGGGAATCGAAGAGCATCACGGCGCAGTCGAGGCTGCCGCGAGTCGGCGGCAGGACTTTGACGTAAATGTCGCCCTCGTACCAGTGTCTCAACGTATCGCGGATGTCGATCCCATCTTTGATGCTGGTCGTGAATTTTTCCGTTCGCGCCAAGTCGGCTCCCATCACTTCTTTGGCGCGGTCGAAGACGTGAGCACGGAAGTTTTCGATGACTTGATCTTCGGGGGGCCAGCTACATTGAGAGTAGGGGTCCCAGCGAGTTTTCCACTTGTCTTGCTCGGACTTGTCGGGCCGACGATGTAGTTTACAATCCGTCCACGTCATTTGTGAGCCCGGCAAACGGCTGACCATCTCGACGATGTCGCCATCGGGCAAGCGGCCGCGGCCGATACTCATGCTAACCGAGTCAAAACCGTCGGGCGGGGAATAGGGATAGTCTCGAATGGTCTCGGCTACGTGGAGCGCATATTGGTCGCCGATGATTTGTTGCGCGGCTACCACGATGGAGTACATGTCGGGTGTGAGTCGGCTTTGGATAAGCGACAAGTTGCGAATGTACTTGAGGCACTGCGAAAGGTGGTGCGGGGTGACTTTCTTCGCGCGGCTCTTGAATTCAATGCGATATGCATCGCGAGCGGCTTGGAGCAATTCCTTCACGCCATCGATCGACAGGTTTTCGTCATCGTCCAATTCCGCTCGAGCTCGTTCGTACAATCCCGTAATGAAGGGGAGTTCGCCTAGCATGAACACAAGGGTATGGGGTTCGACCGAAAGGATGGTCGTTTCGTTATACAATTCATCTTCAGCAGTTGGTTCGACTTGATCTCGATATGCTTGACGAATCCATGGCCAATCGACTATCGAACAGACGCACAAAATTGACGCGTGCTGCTGTTCTAACTCGCGCAGACGTTTTGCCATATATTCGACGCGCTGCTGAGGTTGTCCGCTGGGCAACGGAGTGACCGTCGGCAGGATTGAGGCAACGAATCGTTCTAAATCAACTTTTTTCAAGGCGTAGGCGTCGGGCAAGCTCGCGCTGTGCGGTTGAAACTCCTTAGTTTCAAGATCAATAAACTCACGCGGTATGTGTTCGCCCATCGCCACTCGAAGTGCCATGATGACGGCCTGGCATGGATCGACGGGAACGTAGCTGATGGACGAGTCGTCATCGTCATCGTCATCGTCATCATCGAAGTCGTTATCGGGACGCCATTGAGTCGTCCATTCTGACGAGCGTTGAATTACCACCGTCGGACTGGGGAGCGACATGATCGCCGTTTCGACATCTTCTTGAAATGACGACGGCAGCGGCACGGCAACGCAGTCGTGCTTGTGTTCCAGCATCCAACGGCGAACCTCAAGCGCAAAATCGCCACTGCCGTGAATGACAGGAAGGAGCGTGATACGCGGGCTAAGTTTCAGGACGTCGTGGGACATCGATTAAAAATCCTCGTCTTCATCTTCGTCGCGGTCGGGGTGTAGTGGATCGTCGGGTGCGAAGAAGAAATCGCCGAGGCCCAGTGGCACCGCGTTTCCACCGAGTGTCCGCCGACGTTTTTCGGCGAGAGAGTCGAGGTCGACCGCGTCTTCACCGAGGCAGCATTCCAGCGCCTCGCGCCACAGCTTGTCTTTGGAAACCGGATGTGTCGGATCGAAAGCGAGCCGTTTCATCGCATATCGCAACATGTTGATTCCGTCCCGCGGTGAGAAGTCGAGATTCAAACTGTGCGAGTGCTGTAAAAATTCGACCGTCATTGCCAGCATTTCGGGTTCGGCGAACGGCAAATGATATTGCATGATTGCCAATTCATCCTGCTTGTTTGGGAAGCCAAGTTGTAGTTTTGGCTGCAGGCGGCTGAGAATGTAATCGGGGATTTCGTAGGTGGACTCGTCTTCGTTCATCGTCACCGCGCAACGGAAATCGGGATGAGCCTGTATTGTGATACCGGCAATAATCGATTCCACGTACCGCCGGTGATCGTACAGCGGAGCCAAGCTGGCCCACGATTTTTCGTTCATCCGGTTGCCTTCGTCGAGAATGCAAACCGAACCCCGAATCATCGCCGTAACCAATGGCGAGGCGTGATACGCAATGTTTCCGTTCTGAGCCAAAACTGGAGTTACCAGCAAGTCTTCGGGGCGCGTATCCGCAGTGCACTGGTAGATGTATAAGTCTTGTTCGCGAATCTGAGCACCGGCCATTGCCAACGCTGTCTTGCCAATACCGGGAGCTCCAACCAACCGTGGCGTTAACGGCATATCTTCGTCGCTAACCACGATCCAGCACGCCATGAGCTGCGAAAGAACTTCCTGTTGCCCTATCCAATCGGATTTGCCGGTATACGGCTGGGAGAGCTTCAGGTGAACTCCGTTGATCTCAACTTGTTCCAACATGTCGCATTTCCTGTGTTATTCGTCTTCGCATTCGGCACTCAAGTGTGCAGGCGATTGCTCGTATTCTACCGATCTGGATAAGACTAACGATGGTAGTGATTTGTTTATTGTGGCTTGTCGCGGTTATTACGACAATCACCGACCATTAATTGATCACAACGCAGGGCTAGCTATAAACTGCCAGCGATTTGGCCGATGAAAAGAGATAAGACGTTGGAATCCTCGCCAGATTATGGCGAATGGACGCCTCAATGGCCTATAATCAATGCCCGCAGCGGGAATAACCAACATTGAGGCCCAATCGTCTCAACGGCACGAGAAGTCGAGCAAGGTTCACTTTAAAGAGAAGATGAAGCAAATGACGGACGTTTCACCCATGTGGGAATCCAATAACTCGGCGCCCGCTGTGATGTCGGGGAGCAATCCGCATCACGATCAAGAGCCGGTGACGATGAAGTCGAATGACGAGACCGCTGATTCGGACGCGTACTGTTCGCCGTTGTTTTTGTCTATCGTAATACCGGTCTACAACGAGGAAGTAACGGTTCTCGAGATTATTGACCGAGTTTCGGAACTTCCCATTCGTAAAGAAGTGATCGTTGTCGACGACGGTAGTACGGACAATACGGTAGAACGATTGCGCGCGCCGGAACGAGCAGGCAAGATCAAACTGATCTGCCTAGAGCAGAACGCCGGCAAAGGTGCAGCACTGCGAGTCGGAATTGCCGCCGCGACGGGCGACGTTGTCGTAATTCAAGACGCCGATCTCGAATACAATCCGGACGATATTCTGCGGGTGGTCGACCCGATTGCCGAAGGCAAGTCGAACGTCGTTTACGGCTCGAGATTCATGACTGGCGAAGCCGCTGGTGGATGGTTCCATCGGTTTGGCAATACCGTGCTAACGCGGATTTCCAACATCTTCACAGGTCAACGATTGACGGACATGGAGACGTGCTACAAAGCGTTTCAGCGGCAAGCGCTCGACGGCATCGAAATCAAGCAGAATCGCTTTGGCTTCGAGCCAGAGATTACCGCCAAGGTTTCTCGCAAAGGCCAGAAGATTATCGAAGTACCAATCTCGTATGACCCACGCAGCTACGAAGAGGGCAAGAAGATTGGTGTCAAAGACGGTATCAACGCCATCTATTGCATCATCCGCTATGCATTCGCCGACTGATTGAGGTGGGTTCAGTGTAGCGCTGAAGAATCCCTGGGACTGAATCCCTGGGACTGAAGGCCATGTGCTCAAGGCCATGTGCTCAAGGCCCTGCGGAACAAAAACGTGTCCGAGCACGCTGTCCGCGTAGGGGGCGAAGAAAATCGTACTGTTAGTAATCATGCCAACCAGGCAATCTTCTAACCCCATGGAATGCTGCGAGAGTTGGTTCGATAACGGCGCGGATTTACTCGTATTTCCATTTCATGATCCAAGGATCGTCCATTAGCTTTTGTTGAGCTTTGAGTTTCTCTTTGTACTGTTC
>JBLHLE010000444.1:0-6350 GCA_047620805.1 Pirellulaceae bacterium | reverse complement strand
CTTACCACGTTTCTCACGCGTTTCTCACGCGGTTCTATTTAACTGGATTTTGTGCCGATTTGCTCCATTATTTGGCGAATCTCATCCCGATCTTTTCCCGCTGGCAGGCCCCAACTCGGCTCGTAACCAAAGCACTCTGTGGCAGTCAACGAACCAAATTTCTCGTCAATAATCTCAAACTGTTCGGTGGTGACCAATGCCGGGTGCAAGTGTCCACATGCCCAACTTAGCTGCAATAGCTCCTTGCGCAGGCTGACGACATAATTTGCCAAGCGAACTCCCTTGAGCGTTGGATCGAGCCCTTGTTGGAGCCACCAGTTTTGAGTTGCAATTCCTGTGGGGCAATGTCCCGAGTGACATTTTTGAGCTTGGATGCAGCCTATAGCGAGCATTGCCTCGCGGCCCACCATGATCATGTCACAGCCAAGTCCGAGCGCCAGTAAGGCAGTTTCGGGGAATCCGAGTTTACCGGCACCGGCAAAAAGGACTTTCTCGTGCATATTGTGTTGTACGAACTCGCGATAAACGCGTGAGAACGCCAGCTTAAACGGCAGAGCGACATGATCGGCGAAGACCAACGGCGCAGCGCCGGTTCCGCCTTCTCCACCGTCAATCGCAATGTAATCCACGCCTCGCTCTGTCGCTTCCATCAGTCGAGCAAGTTCCGTCCAAAAGCCCATATCTCCGACCGCTGACTTGATGCCAACGGGAATGCCATTGCTCAACTCCGATAGTCGCTCAACGAAATCCAAGAGACCGTCCGCGTCATTGAATTCGCTATGGGTAGCGGGACTCATGCAGTCTTTGCCCATTGGGATTCCGCGAACTTCTGCAATCTCTTTCGTGATTTTCGATGCGGGAAGCAGGCCTCCGCGTCCCGGTTTCGCGCCTTGGCTGAGCTTCAGCTCGATTGCCTTGATCGGAGCGGATTGAACGATGTCACGAAACCTCGAGGCGTCGAAGTTGCATTGTTTGTCACGACATCCGAAGTAACCGGTGCCGACTTGCATGATCAAATCGCCACCGTGTTGGTGGTGCGGTGCGACTCCACCTTCGCCCGTGTTATGCAGGCAGCCACACAATGCCGCGCCGCGGTTGAGTGCTTCGACAGCGCGGGATCCGAGCGATCCAAAACTCATTGCTGAAATATTTACCACCGATTGTGGGCGGAACGCCTTTGTCCGCTGGCGATGTTCACCCATGACTTTCGCACACGGTATTTGGTACTTGGGGTCGTAGCGACCGTCTCCTTGGATTGGATCGGGAACGGGGAATGCGGAGTGTTTGATGATCAGGAAATTCGGTGATAATTCCAGGTCGAGGTCGGTTCCAAAGCCGAAGTAATTATTCTCCTTCTTTGACGAGGCGTAAACCCAGCGACGCTGGTCGCGACTGAACGGCCTTTCCTCGTTATTGTTGGTGACGATGTATTGTCGTAACTCGGGACCAATCGCTTCCAGCCAATAGCGGAAGTGGCCGACGATCGGAAAGTTGTGAAGAATGGCGTGCCGTTTTTGAGATATGTCGAAACACACCCAAGCCACTAAACAGAGTCCGGCGGCGATCAGGACATAATAAAGCCACCACATGGGCATCCCTTCCATATCACAGTGGAACTACTTGCGATGTAGAAGCCAATACATATGCTTCGCACGCTACTCGATGTGCTATTTAACTTAACCGCGATCTACTTGATGTACTACTTAACGGCACCGACAACTCCGCAGTGGATCAGCGTCGGTATCATCGTTTGGGGGGAGAGTCCGGAATCCTCGAGCCATTCTCGATATTCGGCTTGGCTGTAGGCTCGCCCCTCGGTCAAAGTGAATAGTGCCGCCGAATATAACGCGATAGGTAACGGCCCGTCCAGTTCATCATTGAGAAACACGTCGTGAATGTAGAGGTTACCGCCAGTGGGTAGGCAGTCTGCGCAGCGCTGGACGAGTTGGCGGCACTGTGGGATGTCCCAATCGTGCAGGATGTTCGACAGGAGCACTGCATCGCAACCTTCCGGATAAGAATCGGCAAACATATCTCCTTCGGCTAATTGCAGCCGATTTTCGACGCCATATTCTCTTCGCATTTCAGCGGCCACTTTCAGCACTTCGGGCCGATCGAGCACGACAGCTTTCAGATGGGGGTTCTTTTGCAGCAGGGCGATACTGTAAATCCCGGTCCCGCCTCCCACGTCTAATAACTTCGTCGCTCCACTGAGGTCCAGGTTTTGGGCCAAGTGCGGAGCGACGTTTTTTGCTCGTCCGGCCAAGGCTAACGTAAAGTGTCGCGCAGACTGTTCCTGCTCCATAGCGGAGTCGATACCTTCGCGGAAGATGAACGCCGCTCCCCCTTCGTCGGAATTGGCCGGCCGATCGGTTCGCAATCGCTCGACCATTTCCAAGACACCAGGGCTTTGAGCGGCGAGGCCCACGTAGTCGCTGACTTCGAATTCCGCACCCGGAACAAGATGTTGCTCGGCCATTTCCGAGAGCCTAAAGTGCCCGTCGTCGTTCTGTTCGACGAGTCCAAAGGCGCGCAGTGCCGTTAGCAATACGACGGTCGGCCGAGTTTTTAAGTCGAGTCTGTTCTGCAATTCAGCAAAGCTAAGAGCGCGTTCGTTGAGAATCGCGAAGACTTTAAAGTGACCGATTGCAGCGGTTAGCAACTCCGTGCCATAACTGCCGCGAAAGAATTCGAAAATCGGGGTTGGGTCGATGGACGGTATGTTAAGTGCAGAACGAGGCATTTCGGCGAATTCCATTATGTTGGGCCAGGGAGTATCCAGTTTGGTTGCCGCAGCGTTAGTACTATCCCGGTATTTCAGCGCCTCCGCAATGCCGGGTTCAACCGCAAAAAACCGTTTGGGACTTGGTTTTGCGGTCGAGTAACCGGTCGGTCGATGGCACTTTCCTGTAAGCGGTAACTTGAAAAAGTTGCCTTTAAAAGCGACAATTGCGATATGTTACTTCCGAAGTACTCAATGCGATTTCTCCTCGGTATTTTGACGGTTTCTCCAGTGGTGAGTTTCGTCGTTGCCAAGGCGTATCACGGCCAGCATTGGGCAATTGCAGTTGCGACTCCGCTCTTCTTTGTCGGTATTGCTTTTGTCTACTACGCATTTGTATTCCTCTGGGCGTTTGTCCTGGCGGCTATTCTGCTGCCTTATCAATGGAAGCATTCCAACGAAAATGTCTCGGAGCAGATACTTCCGCCCGTCGATCCAAACTGATTCCACTTGCCAAACTGATTCCAAACGGTGGAATTGTCGTGGTAGGACGTTTCGATCCAGTGGCGGTTTAGGATTCTTGATTGCGTTGAATGTCAGTGCGTTCATATGCGTCAGCGCGTTCTTCTGCGTCAGTGCGTTCATATGCGTCAGCGCGTTCTTCTGCGTCAGCGCGTCGACGGCGCGGGCGGGAACGGGTTCCGTTACGGTGCTGCCGTTGGCTGGTGGCAACCCGTCGGGACTGCGGCTGTCGGTCGATAGTCGCTGGGTGAGTGGTAACGGTTATCGCCCGATTCGATTGACGCTGTCGACGAGTCAGGGACAGCCAGCAGCGAGAGATCGCGCACTATTAGTGGAAATGTCGTTTCGTTACGTCAATTACTCTCGAAGTGGTGCAATCGTAGATGAATTGGTCTCCACGTACGTCACTCTTCCCGCAGGTGAATCGCAGATTGACTACACGTTGCGGATGTTACAACGAGCAAAATGGAACGCTCTGGAAGTCTCCGTCTACGAAGATGGGATTTTGCAGCAGGACTTGACCAGTGTAGTAACCGCGTCCGTTCGCCGCACTGTTTCTGGTTGGAGTGAAGGTGCGCCGCGGATGATGATTATTAGTTCCGATGCGGCCAAACTGTCCGATTCGCTGACCAATTATTCCACCGACGCAAATCAGCGAACGATACCCGATATGCGAATCGTCGCCTCGCTGTTTCCGGGCAGTATTTACTTCTCGTTGGCTGATATCGGCACGACGGCCGAACCCATCAATAACGACGAAGCCGCCGGCATCATCGACGAGTGGCAGGACGCGATTTTGCTGCATCCGGAGGATGTGCCCACAGAGTTCCTAGACTATTCCTGCTTTGAATGGATCATCATTAGTCGCGGCGACCTCGAGGGGTTTCAAAAGAAGCACCCTGAGAAATGGAACGCGGTTCGAGTTCGAGTGGCTGCGGGCGGCGCATTATTTGTCTACGGCGTCGACCCTGTTCAAGCCACAGCGAATCCGCTCGGGCTGCCTCCGAGTAACGCCAGCCTCAAGTTTCTCGACGACAATCTCTTGGCGGACGCCAGCGTCCATCAGCAGGCAGCTTACTGGACGCGCTATCAAGGCTATCAGCAACTTGGAGTTGGCATTCCTGGATTCTCGATAAACGAACCGGTTTTTCGACGGATGGCACAAGCTCGTGCTGAGCTTCGTTTCACTCCCTTGAAGCTAAAGGATCCCGTTAATGTTCGCGGTTTTGGTCGGCCGGGGTCGGAAACATTTCCGTGTACGTTGAGTAGTGACGATATCGAGGAGGACGAGCTGAAGCTCTATGGAATTGATCCCGGTTCGGAAGATAATCCAGTCAGGTTTGATCGTCCTTATTTGACTCGCGACGCGGGAATGGGCATCGTTGTAGCGTTTTCGGGCGACCCGTTTCCGGGGCGGACGTACAATTGGGTCACCGTGATATCCCAAATTCGGCACGAGCGCTGGAGCTGGCAATCACAGACGGGTATTTCTCTGAACGCAATCAATGGCGACTTCTGGACGCTCTTTATTCCTGGAGTAGGAACGGCACCCGTCGTTACATTCTTGGTCCTCATATCGCTTTTCGCTTTCGCGATTGGTCCGATCAATTACTTCCTACTACGGCATTTTGAACGACTACATTTGATTCTCGTTACAGTACCCGTCGGTGCAATGTTGGTCATCGTTTCGTTGATCGCGTACGCCTTTTTCTCGGAAGGTTTTGGAACTCGCGCCCGCTCGCGCAGCGTCACGATACTGGATCAAGGGAACGAGACAGCTGTAAGTTGGGCGAGGCAAAATTACTATGTTGGCTTGGGTGCGCGGCGTTCCATCAGTTTTGAGAAAGATACGATCGTCTATCCCGTTCACTTTTATCCTCACCGCCCCGCGAACGACGAACCGAAACGCGAGGTGTACTGGGAGGGTAAACAGTATCTCGAAAATGGGTTTATGGAGAGTCGTACCCAATCGCAGTTTCTGCTTTGTCGAGCAAATAAGACGTCGTCGAAGCTGGAGGTGGCCCGACCAAAGGGCAAAATTCAAGTAACAAATAAGCTCGGTAGTCACATTACGCATTTATACCTGGTCGACAAGCTGGGAATGATTTACTCGGGCCAGGAGATCGCGGAGGGTGCGACAGCGGATCTAAAGGCATCGTCGGCGGGCGAGCGAGCTGACATCCTGCGAAAGATTAGTGCGGATAGTACGCCGGAGTTTCCGCTTGGTTTCGATTCGAAACTTTATCAGTCGAATCAGGACGATTTCTACTTTTCGCGGCACGAAGCGGATACTGCGATTCCCAGTCCCTCCATGAAATCAAACACTTTGGAAAAATTCCTGTCGGAAACGCTCTTCCAGTCAGGAGTGCAGAAAGGACAGCGGGCTTACGTCGCGGTCGTTGAGCGGGCAATTCAGATCCCGTTGATTAGCGATGATGTAGTAGACGAAAACGGTTTTCATGTCGTAGTGGGAACTTACTAGTGACCAAGGTCTCTTAGCAGCAAACATTAATCATATGATCGAAGCGGCATCGACAGTAACGATCGAATTGCGAAAACTACATCGGTATTTTGGTAACACCAAAGCAGTCAACGATATATCATTCGAAGTTACCGCGGGCACGGTCTTTGGCTTTATCGGGCCCAACGGGGCCGGCAAGACGACCAGTATGCGGATCCTTGCCACGTTGGATCTTCCCACCCATGGGGATGCGTTTGTCGATGGTTTTTCGGTAGTCAACGATCCTGATCGCGTTCGCAAACGGCTGGGATTCATGCCCGATTATTTTGGCACGTATGCTAACGTCAACTGCTACGAGTACTTGGACTTCTTCGCTCGAGCTTATGGGTTGATCGGTCGCGAACGGCACCAAGCTCTAAAACGCACGATGGGTTTTACGAAACTCGATGGTCTGGCTCGCAAGCCAATTGAGGGATTGTCAAAAGGGATGAAGCAACGGTTGTGTTTGGGGCGGGCCATGATTCACGACCCCTCCGTTCTGATCCTCGATGAACCCGCTGCAGGTCTCGATCCCCGCGCGCGAATTCAGCTGCGAGAAATGATTAGGGAGTTGGCCGCCGACGGCAAGACTTTGCTGATCAGTTC
>JBLHLE010000443.1:0-6357 GCA_047620805.1 Pirellulaceae bacterium | reverse complement strand
ATAGATTCTTATGAGATGCTTCGCCGAGCTAGTCAGCGCTAATTTGATCCCAGAATTTGACGTAGTCGTCTTTGTCTTTTGTTAGCCGAAACTCAATCGCGGATCGCGGGTGAAGGTTCATGGCCCCCGTAATGTTAAACGCGATATTCGGACCCCATTCAACGGTTTCCTTGAGGGGAAGAATCTCCTCTTGAAGCAACTTGATTATGGGTCGCAGCTTGAATTTCGGGTTGCGTAAGAAACCCAATAGCAATTCCATCGGGCAGTTCCCCGCTCCGCGTCCCAGTCCCGCCATTGTTGCATCGACGCGATTGGCACCTTGAATGATGGCTTCAATCGTATTGGCGAAAGCCAGTTGCATATTGTTGTGAGCGTGCATGCCGATTTCTTTGCCGGTACCTTCCATTGCTTTGGAGTACTTAGCGTAGAGCCGCTCAATGTGTTCGCGGTGAAGATGACCAAAGCTGTCGACGATGACCATCGTGCTAGCCGGGGTTGGCTTGATCGCGTCCAAAACGACATCGATTTCTTCTTCGGTGATGTTCGACACAGCCATCAAGTTGGCCATTGTTTCGTAACCGAGACTGTCGAGATGGTTAATCATTTCAACTGCTTCGGACACTTGGTGAGCGTAGAAGGCAACGCGGATCATGTCGATCACGCTTTCACTGCTCGGAATGAAATCTTTCCAATCACTCTTTTCGGCATCCGCCATGCAGACGAGCTTTAAGCCAGTCTTCGCGGAATCGTGATCGTGGAATACACGGTTGAGATCTGCTTCGTCACAATGACGCCATGGCCCAAATTCCCCTTTGGGAAAGAGACGAGCCGTATTCTTATAACCGACTTCCATATAGTCGATGCCAGCGGCGATATTCGTTTCATAAACGGCCCGAACCAGTTCGTCCGAAAACAGGTGATTATTAATCAGACCACCGTCACGAATTGTGCAGTCAAGAACTTTCAATTCGGGACGGTAAGTGATCCACGGGGCTTTTTCGCTCATCAGTCGTACTCGCTACTGTTTTGTGTTCAGGGGAATCCCACATTTTGAACGTCGAGACAAGTGAACGCAAGTGCTATAGACGCCAAGTGGCAGGCAAATTATCTACTCTTGGCGAGAATTTGAGAGCCCAAGCGGCAATTTTGCCAACGGCGCTCGAAAAACCGCAGTAAGCTGCAAATGCCGAGCGATACAAGTCCCCGACGAGATCGCTAGTGAACAGTTCGATACTGGCGAAACATATTGGTCGGAGTCGTAATCGTGGTGCCTAAACGCTCAGTTACTGTTTGACTACCCGTTACTGTTTGATTACCACCCGGTTTTGCTTGGCATTGTTTTGGTGTCGCACGGTATCGGTGTGAGGATATTTCACTGAGCCCGCGGCAGGCACCTCCATTTTCACTTCGACGGTATTGAAATCGATGGAACTTGCATTATGGTCGGCCACCACTTCGACGTCTCCGTCCATCCTCAGCCGCAACTCAAATTGAATTGGTTCTGAACGGTAGTTTCGAATTACCTCTTCCCATTGCTGGGTCTCGTTCCAGCCGATGACATTCTTGTTCGTTGCATGAAAGGTAAAGTCCGAGCGGCGGGTAGCGGTGCGACGACGCTGGTAGACCACTAGATCGTCGGGGCCGAGGTTCACTTCGATCGCCGCCTGTATCGGCACGTAATTCAATAACTGAGTCCCTTGAATGCTCAAGCCACCTTGAGCATTCTGCCGGAAAACTCGCACTCGACCGTCGGGCATTGGCGAATCGCCCAATTTGTGCTCTGCGTCGTTCATCCACTTAAAGAAACGCACGGGCCGTGGACCGTATTGAAATTGTCGCATTCGGTACACAATATCAAACTCGACAGCCGCTGCCTCAATCGCTGGCATTCGTTTGGACCAACCGTTCTTCACCGTGGAAGTCCTCGGCAAATTAAAGATGAAGTACTCACTTAGCCCCTCCTTGATGATCGTACCTTCCTCGACGGACAAATCGCGTTCAAGAATCTCCTCGACAACTTTCTGGCCAACTCTCGTTCGAGTCAAGCGGTCAATTCGGCTCAAGTCTTTCGCTGAATCGTCGTCGTCCAGACCCGATAACTTGGAAAGCGCAGCGATTTTCTCAACGAGATTGATCTTCCCAACAATTAGACGGATTTTTGCGTCCTCGTACTCTTCGCCAGAATTGTTGAATATTCGCATGTACCCAGTTAAGTCCAATTCCGTTTCCTCGGTATTTGCAATTGCGACGTAGTCCATTTGCCAAGTTAGACCACTGGTGAAGTAAGACACTTCCATCAACACCTGGCCGTCTTCGTCAGAATTGACATTCCACATCAATTGATCGGGTCGCGAGGCGGACATGACGGTATCAATGACATCGATCGCGTCCCTATTCTCCACTGGCCGCAGTTCGACACTCGTCGGATCGATCAGCGTTCCAGCCCACGAAAACCGTAGCTGGTTGTGACCTTCTTTGAGGGTAACAAAGCGACGTTCTTTGACCAGCGTCAAGTCTTCGCTGTTATAGATCGTCAGCTCTACCGTTTCGCGATTGGGCAAAGTCACCAAGTCGACATTGCCAGCGACTGCCTGGGAAGCAACCACGACAACAGCTATCGCTATCACTCTTACGAACACCTGTTTATTGATCACATCAATTCTCATTTAACTCAATTCTCATTTAACTCAATTCTCATTTAACTCAATTCTCATTTAACCAGGACTCGGTTCTGCTTCGCATTTGTGCCGTGTAGATAGTAAGTCTGGTAGGAATAATCCACCGCGCCACTTGTTGGAATGTCCAAATCTGCCTGTGTCGTGTTGTAGTCAAAAGACTCCGTCGGGTGCTCGGACGTGAGAGTGACGTCGCCAGCGAACTGAAGTCGCAGCTCAATCTTGATGGGCTTGTCGCGAAAATTCCTCACCTTATCCGTCCACATCTGACGTTCATCCCACCCAGTCACATGTTTATGAACTGGCTGAAAAGAAAAATTCAATCGCGAAGTCTCAGTCCTGCGGCGGGAATAAGTCACCAGATCGTCGGTCCCCAGATTCACTTCAATGTCGGCTTGCACGGGAACATAGTTCAATCGCTGCGTGCCGAGAAATCCAAGGCCATCGCTATCGTTGCGACGGAATACTCGCACTTGCCCGTCGGGCAGGGGACCGTCTCCCAACTTATGCTCGAGGTTGTTCTTCCAAATGAAGAACTTAACGGGACGGGGTCCGTATTGGTGAGCCCGAACGCGATAAACTGTATCGAATTCGACATCATCCGCTCGCGTGGATTCCATCCGCTTTGACCAACCGTTCTTGACGGTCATCTCACCGTCCACTGAGAACATGAAATACTCACTCACGCCCTCCTTCACGATCTGCTGGCGAGACTTCTTGGCCTTATCTGCCTTCCCCGCCATCTCGCCTAACTCTCTAAATTTCCACGCGGTAACTTCCTTTTTGCTCGCCTTTTCGATCCCCAATCCCTGGGCCAGCTGAGAAATACGCTCGACCAAGTTGATTTTCCCCACAATCAACCGAATTTCGGCGTCATCGTATTCCTCGCCGGAATTGTTAAAAACGCGAACGTAACCACGAAAGTCGAGCTTCTGTTCGTCGGGATCCGTAATTGCCACATAGTCCATTTGCCAAGTGAGCCCACTGGTAAAGTAACGAACTTCCAAAGCGACTTCCCCTTCGATATCCGATTGGATATTCCAGAACAGGTGCTGTGGTTTCTGGCCCGGATAAACGGTGTCCAGAATATCGATTTCGTCGCGGTGAGTTGTTGGTCGAACAGATACGCTGGTCGGATCGATTAGCGTGTTGGCCCAGGAAAACTGCAATCGATTCAGCCCTTTCTTCAACGTCACGTTGCGAGTCTCATTGACCAACGTCAGATCCTCGCTGTTGTAGATCGTTAACTGAACAGAATTGCGCTTCGGTAAAGTCACCAAGTCGATGTTTTTGGCGTACCCAACTGAAATACATGTCAGTGTCAAAAACGAAATTGCGAAAGTGCGATTCATAATGCGTCCTTATTGCGTCGGCTTCAGCCGCAGGCGATTTTGCTTGGCATTGGCTTGGTGATGAATATCCAGGAGGTACGGGTATTCTTTTTTGTCCCTGGCAGTTATATCGAGAACTGCTTCCACGGTATTGAAATCGAAAGACTCCGTATTCTTTGCCAACATCTCCACGTCACCGCCGATCCGCAAGCGCAACTCTAAATGGATCGCTTTGTCGCGATAGTTGCGAACAGTATCAATCCATTGCTGCCTTTCGTCCCATCCGGTAACTTTGCGCTTGAAGCGATCAAAAGTGAAGTTACTCCGGTTCGTCAAATCTCGGCGGCGCTGATAAACGACCAGATCATCTGCTCCGAGATTGATTTCGATATCAGCTTGAACGGGAACGTAATTCACCGATTGCTGGCCGAGATAACCAAGCCCTTCGTTGCCATTTCCCTGAAAAACTCGAATCAACCCGTTAGGCATTGGACTATCGCCCAATCCGTGCTCTTTATTGTTTTGCCAAGTAAAAAACCGAACCGGACGATCGCCATACTGAAAGCTCCTCATACGGTAAACGATATCGAACTTGACTGAGTCAGCTTTCATGGCTCGAATTCGCTTCGACCAACCATTTTGAATCGTTTCTTCGCCACCAACTGCGAAGATAAAATACTCACTGAGCCCTTCTTTGACGATTGGCTTCGGCTCCGACCTGCTTTCATTTTCTACGATTGCTGCATTTGCTGCTGGCGAACTCAGCGATTTCATCAATGCTAGGTTGCGCAACAGGCCAAAGTCAGCAGCTTCTGGAGTAGGCGGTTGGCTACCACTTTGCCTAGCTAAGTTGGCGATCTTCTCGACCAAGTTGATATTGCCCACGACCAAGCGTATCTGGGCGTTGTCGTATTCTTCGCCAGACCGATTGAATACCCGAACAAACCCTTTAAAACTCAACTCTGTTTCCTCAGCGTTGCTAATCGCGACGTAGTCCATCGTCCACGTCAAACCGCTTGTAAAGTACGAAACCTCGACGGGCACCTCTCCCTCTACTTCCGACTGGATATTCCAAATCAGGTGCTGTGGTTTTTGCCCCGAAAAAACGGTGTCCAGTACTTCGATTTCATCCTGGTGGTCCAGCGGACGAATGTGAACGCTCGTCGGATCGATCAACGTTCCAGCCCACGAGAACTGCAACTTGTTCGACCCTTTCTTAAGAGTCACATTGCGCGTCTCTTTGGCCAACGTAATATCTTCGCTGTTGTAAATCGTCAGCTGAACAGTATTCCTTTTGGGCAACGTGACTAAGTCAATGTTTTTCCCCGAGGATATTTGTGCAGAGAACAACATCGGCACCAGCGTGGCTAACAGCAACACGACTCGGTTTATAGCGAACTGCAACACTCTCATACTCATTCCAACTGGTCCTTATCTTGAAGTTCTAAGTGAAGAACTACTGGGTTGAATTCGCCTACCAAAGATTCTTGATCGTAAAATGGAAACGGACGACGGTCTTTTCTACTTTGGCATTCGGATCTTCTGGCCGCGCTGGAAGGTCGACGGAAAGTCGCGGCAACGTCCGACCGTTGGAGTAGTCGAATTTGATATTCTTGGATGTATTCTGCTCATTTCCCCATTCAGCTTCACCTCGAGGAGGTCGGCGGATAAGCGACATTGATTACATTGACTTCCGCGTTATCACCCGCGGTCTTAATAGCTCGGAACTTGCCGTCTTCGCGAATTTCCAAAGGGCGAAAGAGAATTGAGTCTTTGTCGATCGTCGCGTTCGACCAACTGAAGTCAATCATGTTGTTCTCCGACTTCGAAGTGGACTTCAGCAAAGGAACAATCCGTTCCTCTTCGACCAACGTGAAGTGACCATTGTCCAACTGCAATTCAACTCGCTCCCGCACCGGAAGAGCGGCGAGTTTACTACGTGCAAATAGAGGTTGAGTAGAAGAGAACAAGACGAGACATAAACAAGACAGAATCAAGCGTTTCATGGCTGGTTCCATAGCAAAAAGCGTGAATTTTCCCCGAAGTTACTTAGATAGACGATTGAGGAGGACAATAGTTTCGTAAAATCTGCCCAGCAATTTTAGGCCGGCTATCTCCGTAAACCTCGGAGGAATCGCCATTTAGATGCAATACAACCGCCTTCAGCATCCCGCAGCGAAGAATGGCGCGAACTTCAGCGACTGGAAATGAGCTCTTGATTCATATTGAATCCACCGATTCATGTTGAATCCACCGATTCATGTTGAATCCACCGATTCATGTTGAATCCTCGGGGCGAACCTGTGTTGCTCGCGGCCACCAAACTCCGTCGCGAGGCCTGTGGACGTTTT
>JBLHLE010000442.1:0-6364 GCA_047620805.1 Pirellulaceae bacterium | reverse complement strand
CAGGGCGGTGTACCGAAAATAGGCAAGAAAATTTTGGAAGAGGCGAGCGAAGTCGTGGAAGCGGCCGCCGAAGATGGCGAAGATGGCCGCAATCACCTCATCTACGAAGCCGGCGACCTGATTTACCACCTTTTCGTTATGCTTGGCCACAAGAATATTTCGCTGGCCGAAGTTGAAAGCGAATTAGCTCGGCGATTCGGTGTTTCCGGACTCGATGAAAAATCCGCTCGCGATCAATAGAGCCAACAAATTCCCGCTGAATGAACCTCCCCAGTAGAATGTTCGTTAGTCACTTCCGTATCCAAACATTGTCCCCAAGAACACCTCAGCAACCGCCATGAAAAACTTACGAATTGGTATCCCCAGCAAGGGGCGGCTCTCCGAACTCGCCACCGAATTACTCAAGCAAGCCGGAATTCGGTTTCGACGACAAGATCGCAGCCTGTTCGCTCGGGTCAGCGACATGCCGATCGACATGACCTTCCTGCGCACCGATGACATTCCGGTTCTTTGTGCTGAAGGCGCTATCGATATGGGAATCACTGGGAGCGACTTGATCGCCGAAGCGGAAGTCGATGTCACCACCCGTTTGGCGCTTGGCGTCGGCAAGTGTCGACTCGCTGTTTGTGTTCCGGACGATTCAGACATCACCGATCCCGGACAACTCGACGGGACTCGTATCGCCACGAGCTTCCCCAATGTTACGTCGAATTACCTCGGCAAGCACGACGCCAAAGTACATCTCGTCCCACTCTCCGGTTCCGTCGAAATCATGATCACTCTGGGAGTCGCCGATGGCATCGTCGACCTCGTCGAAACAGGCAGCACATTAGCGGCCAACCGACTTCGCATCCTATCGGAAATTGGCCACTACGAAACGGTCCTAATTCAAAACAACAACGTCTCGCAACCAGAAGTCGCCGATAGAATCGTCCGCCGCTTGGAGGGCGTCGTTATTGCTCGAGCGTACTCGCTGCTCGACTACAACATTCCTCGCGACAAACTAGCGGAAGCGGAAAAAATAACTCCCGGTTTCAATTCGCCGACAGTCAACTCGCTCGAAGACTCCGACTGGTGTGCTGTTCAAGCGATGGTAAAAACCAAGGAAGTCATTGAAGTCATGGAACGACTAGAGACACTGGGCGCTTCGGCAATTCTAGAGACGAGCATCAATAACTGCCGGTTGTAAATCGAAACGCCAAAAGAACTCGGTCACAAATGGGAGCATGGTAGACACTAGCGACTGCCGCTTCCCAAACGTTTCCTTAGACGGTCAAGCGCGTACTTCACAGCTCGAGCTTCGAGGATATCAGGGTGCCCGGCGTAAATGACACCAGCGGCTTGGACTCCGTCGGCATTGGCAATCGCGACTTGCACATGTTGGTGATCTCCCGACGAATCGACTTTCGGGAACGGGCCGACGGCCAGTCCCCAGTCCGCCTCAAATTGCTCGCGGCACTGCACCGCCATTCGCTCTACCATTCGACGTTCATCCAAATCAGCGGATGAAACGGAGCGCGTTCTGGGGTGGCGGTAGACCGTGCCGCCAAGATAGTGGTCATCTTCAGTAGATGCCTCGGTGAGCCAACGGGCAAGCAGTCCTCCCGCATCGCACTCGGCCGTCGCCAAGGATTCCTGCCGCTCGTGCAAAAGTCGCACAATGGCGTGCTGCAGCTCGTCGCCTTCGTAGCCAAAGATCAAATCGCCAACGCAATCCTTGATGATCTCGATCGTCTCGGCCATCTGCTGCTCGCAGTCGGCAACATCTTTCCCCGCAGCCGTAATCCTCAACGTAATCGTCGCTTTGCTCACCGTAATTCCGACTCGCGGTTCTCGACCACGACGAATCAAGTCGGGCAGTTTGGCTTCCATATCGCTTTCGCCAATTCCGAAGCATTTAATGCTGTAGTGGTGAATCACATTCCGATCGCTGCCCAGAACTTTGCACAGTTCCGGGCGGACGGTCTGTTGCCACATCTCCTTCATTTCCGCGGGCACGCCGGGCAGCGCGAAGACTCGCGCGGGCGACTGGCCTTCGCGAGTAATATCCATATCGATGCCGGGCGCGGATCCGTGTGGATTCGGGATAACTCGACTTCCGTGCGGGAACTCGGCCTGCACTTTGTTGCGATCCGGCATTTCGCGACCGCGGCGAGTAAATAATTGCCGAATGTGCTCCAAGACTTCCTCGTCCATTACGAGTTCCACGCCCGTAGCATCCGCGATGACTTGGCGAGTCAGATCGTCGGCGGTCGGTCCCAGGCCGCCCGAGCAGAGAACCAGATCAGCTCGAGCGAACGCCTCGCGGACGACGCGAATGTTCGCCTCCAAGTCGTCTCCAACTGTGGAGTGATACATCACTTCGATGCCCAGGTCGCCAAGCTGCTGGCTTAACCATTGACTGTTGGTATCCAGTCGTTGACCGCTGGTTAGTTCATCGCCGATGGATACGACTTCGGCTCGCATAATACTTTCCTTGCTATGAGAATTCGAACGCCAGTGTAGAAATCGCGTCGCCCTGAGTTTAGCTTGACGGAAATCCTGCGAATAGGCGACGAAACGAGTCAGAAATCGCTCGCTTTGCAACCACCCCTAAAATCCGCGACAATGTCCTTTTGTAATTTCATGGTCGACCTCCATGATTAGTACTGTTAGTAAGTCTTGTTTGATTCGATAGCCCACTGACCGCGAACCGCGCAAAGGCACTCCATGACTCGCCGCATCCAGATTCTCACGTCGATATTGACCTTTACCGTAGTCAACATAACAAGTTGTTTCGTCCAGGCAGAACAACCGCTCACCAAGATCGCCGTTGGCTCCTGCATTCGGCAAGACAAGCCGCAACCGATATGGACTGCAGTCAACAACTATCACCCCGAAGTTTTCGTACTCACCGGTGATAATATTTATGGCGACTCGGAGGACATGAAGGTTCTACGCGAAAAGTACGACGTACTGGGAAGTGATCCGGGTTTTCAGAAAATGCGACAACAGAGTCGTCTCTTGGCCACATGGGACGACCACGACTACGGTGTCAACGACGGTGGTTTCGAGTACCCCAAACGCAAGGAATCCCAAGCAGAGTTCAATCGTTTCTTTAGAGTTCCGGAAGACTCGCCACGGCGGAGTCGCGAGGGCGTTTACGACAGCGTGACGATTGGTCCTGCCGGCAAACGCGTTCAATTTATCTTGTTGGACACAAGGTATTTTCGCACACCATTGAAGCGCTGGCCAAATCCGAAACAGCGTCCTACGCCCGGTCCTTACGCCCCTAACGACGACGAAAAAGCTTCCGTGCTGGGCGAGACGCAGTGGAAGTGGTTTGAAGAACAGCTAAAACAGGACGCGGAAGTTCGCATCGTCGTCAGCAGCATCCAGGCGGTCGCGACCGAGAACGGTTGGGAAACGTGGAATAATTTTCCCCGCGAACGCAAACGGCTCTTCCAACTCATTGCCCGCACTAAAGCCATTGGAGTGATCCTGGTGAGCGGCGATCGACACCTGGGAGAAATGTCTCGTATTTCTCCAGATGAGAGTGGGATCGCCTATCCTGTCATCGATTTCACATCGTCTAGTCTCAACCAACCGAGCAACCCCAAAAACAAGACTGAGCCCAACCGATATCGAGTTGGCGAGAACTATCTGCCAGTTAACTTCGGCACCATCGAAATCAATTGGGAAGGGCAAACCCCGCGGGTGAAACTCTCGCTCCGCGACATCGACGGCGTTGCCGTTCTCGAGCAACTGGCGTTCTAGCAACTGGCGTTCTAGCAACTGGCGTTCTAGCAACTGGCGTTCTAGCAACTGGCGTTCTAGCAACGGTGGCATTAACCTATCCAGTATTCCCTAACGCCCTAAAGTCGCGACCCGTTCGCAACGAATAACATCCGCACTCCGCGTTTACAGATTTTGCGTTTCCTTCTATTTTGGCAGCAGCCGACTTTCGCGACGAACAGTCATTCAGCTGCAGAAATCGCGAAGTCAGATAAAAAGATGCTTATTCGTTTCGGTTTTTTAACAGACGAGGGTCACGTCATGAACGTATCGTATCTACTTTGGTCGCTGGCACAGGCTGCCGGAGAAACCGCACTGGAATCCACCACAGACAAACCAGTCGAACCCCAAAGTTTCGAACAGCAGCTTCAAGTGCTGTATGAGTACATTCAGCAGCAGGGAGTAAACTTGGCGTTAAATGTAGTCGCCGCAATTGCGATCTTCATTGTGGGACGAATGATCGTAAATTGGTTAGTTGGCTTCTGTATCGGGCGACTTCAAGAGCGTTTCGACGACACACTGATCAGCTTCCTATCCAGTATTGTCAGAACGCTGCTGTTGGCGGTCGTCGTCATGGCGGCGCTGGAACGCCTGGGTGTCAACACGACGTCATTCGCGGCGATTCTCGCTGCCGCGGGCTTGGCCGTGGGCTTGGCTCTGCAGGGGTCTCTGTCTAATCTCGCGTCGGGCGTAATGATCATTCTGTTTCGGCCGTTCAAGGTCGGCGATTTCGTCGAAGCGGGCGGATCGACCGGTGTGGTCGAAGACATTCAGATTTTCTGCACGATAATGAAGACCGGTGACAATTGCCAGATTGTCATTCCCAACAGCCAGATTACTGGTGGCTCCGTTACCAATTTCTCCGCCAAGAGCACTCGACGAATCGACTTGGTGTTCGGGTGTGGCTACGGCGATGACCTGAAAGCCGTGAAAACGTTTTTGGAGGAATTGCTGCGCCACGACGAACGCGTACTCAATGACCCGGAGCCCGTTGTTGCGGTCGCTGAACTAGCGGACAGCAGTGTCAACTTTGTCGTTCGCCCGTGGGTGGCGTCGTCCGATTACTGGGCCGTACGATTTGACATTAACGAAGCCGTAAAACTCGGCTTCGACGAACGCGGGTTCAACATCCCCTATCCCACTCGAGATCTCAACGTCACCAACTCAAACGCCTAACTCGCGTCCGCGTTGAACACTTCGAGACCGCTTAATTCAATTCTATTGGCGAAGCTGCGCGTGTAAAAAACTCCAACAATTAAAAAGGGACTTGGTCCCGCCGAAAAACATGGCGTGAATCGAGTCCCAAAATATTCTTTCATTTTTCTTCTCTGCGGACCTCTGCGCCCTCTGCGTTTAGCGCTAAGACGTCTCGCTGCCGAATGCAGCGGCTGGATCGTTATCAACTGGATCGTTATCAACTGGTCCACCCGTAGCAGGCTCAACTTCTGCTGGCTCAAGGGGGTTCTCAGGGGCCTGACTTTCGCGGTCGAGAACATCGATGACTGTTCCACCGTCGTCGACCTTCTTTGTCCCCAACTGATAACAGGCGATTTCCTGGGCGTTTCGGGCAATTAGGAAGTCCTGGTATAAGCAGAGGTTGTTCCATGTTTTGCCCACGAGCGCTTGAAACTTCCCCAATTCGACGTGTCTATTTGGGTTGGCTTCGAGCAAGACAACCTCGCCTTCTTCTGCCTGCACGAGCAAGAGATCATTGACTCGCAAGAGTTGACCGTGACCGTAACGACCCCTCTTCCAACGACGATCGCCCGTGTTCAAGCTGATACACTCGAGTACTGCGTCGCTAATACCATAGACGTAACCGTCGTGAATAGTAACGTTTGTGAATTTGGTTTTCATGACCCGGCTATTCACCCATAGTTCATTTGTGGTCCACCCGCCGCCTTCGCTTTTGAGGACCTCTAACAGGGCGGCGCCGGCCCCGTAGCCCTTGGATAGGAAGAGATGACCTTCTGGCGTTAGAACAGGCTGGGATGTATTTGCATCGGTGCTGCTGCTACCGGGCCATTTGTAATTCCACAGTTCTTCGCCAGTATCTACATCGTGACCACTTACTCGACTTTCGCCGACGTAGACGATCTGTTGTTTGCCGCCGAGGAAGGCTACGATGGGTGAGCTATAGCTGATTTGCCAACTTCCACCGGTCCAAATTGGATTGCCGGTGAGCTTGTCATAGGCCGCCAGTGTTTTATACATGTTCTTGGCGGGCCCACCGGCGGGCACGATCACCTTGTTGCCAACGATCAACGGCGATGCAGATCTCCCCCAGGGCACTGCGGCATCAAAGTGTCCGCGTTGGATGCCGAATCGTTGCAAGATGTTCTCAACCCAAATGGCGTCGCCAGTGGCGCCATCCAAGCAGCGCAGTACACCGGTCGCTCCCAGTACGTAAACTCGATTGCCATCGACAGTCGGAGTACTGCGAGGCCCAACGCCACCCATCAGGGACTCGTGTCGCGGGCGAGTTTCGATGCTGTTGATCCAAATTGGCTTGCCGTCTGAAACTCGATAGCAACTGACCCATTCTTCGAATCCACGCTGCTCCATCGTCACCAGGAAGCCATTTACCGCG
>JBLHLE010000441.1:0-6369 GCA_047620805.1 Pirellulaceae bacterium | reverse complement strand
CGTTCGCAAGAACTTGCGACGAACGGGCGTGTTGTAGAACAGCTGTCGGATTTCGATCGTCGTTCCAATGGGACAGCCAGCGGGCGCGATTTCGCCGCGTTTGCCACCGACGACTTCGAGTTCCGCGCCGGCATCGCTTTCGGCGGTTCGGCTGCGGAGCAAGAATTGACTAACTTCCGAAATGGACGCCAATGCTTCGCCACGAAAACCCAAAGTGTGGACGTTGAATAGATCGTCGGCATCGCGAATCTTGCTCGTCGCGTGACTCGCAATCGCCAGCAGTAGTTGGTCGGGCGCCATACCGCAGCCGTTATCGGAAACTCGCAGCAATTCGCTGCCACCTTTTTCCATGGTGACGTCGATTCGGGTGGCTTCCGAATCTACCGAGTTTTCCATCAGCTCTTTGACAACGCTCGCTGGCCGTTCAATAACTTCGCCGGCAGCAATCTTGTTGATCACGCTTGTTGGGAGCTGTCGAATTTCAGGCATCCGTTCACCGCTTTCCTTAATTGAATCTCGAGTACCACTTTTGCTATCGTGAGTTTCTTGGCAGGGCCATTGTTAGCAACCGAAGTGCACTCTGCGGGTACTACAGTCCGTATTTTTCTAGCTTGCGATAGAGTGTGCGGGCGCCGATTCCAAGAATGCGAGCCGTTTCTTCGCGATTGCCATTTGTGATCTTCAGTGTTTCCGAAATCGCCCAACGCTCGATGTCGCTAAGCGGCCTGCCGACTAGTGCCGAGGGTCCCACGTCTATACTAGGAGGTGTGACGTCCCCTTCCAATTGCATATCCGGTGGCAGGTCGTCGATGTCTAATACTTCGTCGGTGTCGATCACGACCATGCTCTGCACTACATTAAGTAGCTCGCGGACGTTGCCGGGCCAGGGGAACTCGTAGAGTCTGCGGGTGACTTCCGGCGAAACGCTTTTGATGGTCTTTTGGAATTGTTTGGCAAAGCGGCGACGGAACGCATCGATAAACGGCACGATGTCTTCGCGACGGTCGGCTAACTTGGGAAGGTCGACCGACATGATTTTCAAGCGAAAGTACAAGTCGTGACGAAATGTCCCCTGCTTAATCGCTTCTTCCAAGTCGCGGTTGGTCGCCGAAATCACTCGGACATTTACTTTGATCGGCTTGTTGTCGCCAACGCGAGTTATCTCGCGTTCTTCTAAAACTCGCAATAGTTTTATTTGCGTGGTAATCGGCATGTCCCCGACTTCGTCGAGGAACAGCGTCCCACCGTTGGCGTATCCGAATTTTCCGACCCGGTCGGTCAGGGCATCGGTGAAGGCGCCTTTCACATGACCGAATAACTCGCTTTCGACAAGATGCTCCGCGACCGCGCCACAATTGATGGCTACGAACGGTTTCTTCTTGCGCGGGCTATTCTGATGAATTGCCTGAGCGACAACTTCCTTGCCAGTACCCGACTCGCCACGAATCAAAACGCCCGCATCCGTTGGTGCCAAACGCTTCAGCAGATCGATCACTTTTTTCATGCGACTGCTGGCGTGGATGATTCCCTCGAAGCCGTAGCGTTCGTCCAGTCGCTTGTTCAGTTCCACATTGCGGCGCTGTAGCGACACCGATTCGGCCGCTTTCTCAACCGTCGCTCGCAGTCGATCCGGGGTGAGCGGTTTTTCGAGGAAATTGAAAGCGCCTTGTTGCATGGCCTCGACAGCGCGCGGAATGGAGGCGTGTCCCGTCACCAAGATGACCTTGCACTCCGGCAGGATTTCCCGAGCCCGCGACAGCACCGCCATCCCGTCGACTCGCTCCATCATTAAGTCGGTGACGAGGATATCGAATGTGTCGCTCGCTATTCGCTCAATGCCCGCCGGTCCGGAAGTCGCCACGACGCATTGGTAGCCAACTCGCTCCAAGCTCTCCGACATCGCTTCGGCATGGTGCGGGTCGTTGTCCACCAAAAGCACGCGAATTGTTGGTGCGATCGATTGAATATCGTCGTTCGATTTCTGTTCATCCATTCTGGGGATTTTACCCGATTCACAAGCAATCGACTACCGGCCCGGTAGCTTAGGAGAGGACGGGGGAACCAGGGGAAAGCGTCGCTAGATGGTTAGAAGAGTGGAAGTTGACGATTTTTGAAGTGCAGGAATGCGGGGCTTGGCGCCCGCCTCTTTCCGCCTCTTTCCTTCGCTTCAGCACTCAGCAAACATCGTCTAACTCAACAGCATTTGGAGATCGTCGGCACTGAGATTGCGGATCAGGCTGGTGTCGGCGGAGATGATTGCATCAGCCAGGTGCCGCTTTTCCTGTTGAAGTAGCAGGATCTTTTCTTCGACAGTGTCTTTGCAAATGATGCGATAGGCGAAAACAGGTTTCTCTTGACCGATTCGGTGAGCGCGATCGATCGCTTGTGCTTCCACGGCCGGATTCCACCAGGGATCGAGAATGAAAACGTAGTCGGCCGCGGTCAGATTAAGGCCTGTACCGCCGGCTTTCAGACTGATCAGGAACAGTGGACACGCTTCGTCCGATTGGAATCGCTTGACCTTTTCTTCCCGATTGCGAGTTCGACCGTCGAGGTATTCGTAAGTGATTTGTTGGTCGTCGAGGTGCTGGCGTACTATCGATAGTAAGCTAGTGAATTGCGAGAAGATCAACGCCTTGTGCCCCTCGGCGACAACTTCTGAAATCTGTTCCATAAGCAGGTCCAACTTTGCACTCGATTCACCAGTTTTGCTCTTGTCGATCAGGCCTGGATGACAGGCAGCTTGACGCAAACGCAGCAGTGCCTCGAGTACGTGGATTTTCGATTTTTGAAGTCCCTTCTCCTCCACTTTCTTGCTCAGCATCGTTCGATAGTATTGTTTTAGCTCGTCGTACTCTTTGCGTTGCTTCTTCGACATTTCGCATTGGAGAGTTTGCTCAGTCTTCTTGGGCAACTCGGATAGTACTTTTTCTTTGGTCCGTCGCAAGATGAAAGGCTTGATCGCGTTGGCGAGCAATTTAATTGACTCCTTGTCACCGGTGGAAGCACTTTTGGAAAATGCGGCGAAAGTCGATGAATTTCCGAGCATGCCGGGATTCAGGAAGTCGAACAAGGACCATAATTCGCCCAAGTGATTTTCAACGGGGGTACCACTCATGGCCAAACGATGGTCTGCAGATAACAGTCGACAGGCCTTGGCAGCCTGCGATTGGTGGTTCTTTATCGCTTGCGCCTCGTCCAGAATGGCGTAATCAAACGAGATTTCTTTGAGCTTAACAATGTCGCGACGAAGCGTGCCATAAGTGGTCACGAAAACGTCGTGTTGACTCGAGTCTTCGAGCAGATCGCCGCGCTGCAAACCGGTGAAGTTGCCGACTCTTAACCGCGGCGCAAATCGATTGGCTTCCTCAATCCAATTGAACACCAGGCTCTTTGGGACAACGATGAGCGACGGTTTCCGAGTTTCATCTTTGGCGGTTCGTCGAGCTCGACGCGATTGTAGTAGAGCGAGCACTTGGACCGTTTTGCCCAGACCCATATCGTCGGCTAAACATCCTCCGAATTTGAAGTCCCGTAGGAAGTTGAGCCACCCCAAGCCTTCTCGCTGATATTCTCGCAACTCACCTTGAAACCCGCGCGGCTCCTTGGCCGGTGCGACGCCGTCAAATGAGCGAAGTTTTTCGCGATACTTCTTAAAGCCGAGATCGACTTGCGAATGCTCCTGCTCCTCTAACATCGCGTCTAGTAACAATGCTTGCGATGAGGAGAACTTGAGTGTGTCACCATCCCGGGTCGCAAATTCCGCCAGCCGAGCATATTTTTGCAGCCATTCCTCGGGGAGAATTCCGTGTGTGCCATCGTCCAGTCGGATTAGCCTGTTTCCAGCTCGCAGCGACGATAGCAACGTCGGAAGCGAAACTGCTACTCCGTCGAAATCCACTCGGGCATCGAGTTCAAACCAATCGACACCCGACGAAACACTCAGGCTGAATGCTCCCGCGTTGCGAATCCGAACCCCCTCGGACTCGACGATCCACTGCTGAGCCGTCAATTGTTTGACGATATCGACGAAACTATTTTCCGAGAACTCGACATCACCGCTTTCGTAGGCTTGCTCAAAAATGGACGATACGGGAAGTTGGAATAGCTGCTGCCAGAGCTCACTTTCCGCTGGTACATCACGTCTTATCAACTGCCCTGTTTCGGCATCAAACTTCGTTTTCGCCACGTCCGTGGGCGTGAATCGCGTGTCTTCGTATTGAAATCCTAAATTCGCCTTCAGAACGGACTGACGCTGGTGACCTTGCGGAGCGAGAATCGTCAACGTGCCCACCGGCTTCAATACCCGCTCTGTCGGGCGGAGTTCGTCTGGCAATACGACGTCTGGGACATTCGGCGTCGAGTAAATGCGGGCGAGGAGTAAGTCGCGGTCGGCGAACGGGATCTCAAGCGGTGAGTTAAGTAATGCTCTTATCCAAGGGATGCATGTGACGTTGGCCAGCTTTCCAATTCTGTCTGGGAAGATAATTACGCCTGAACGAGATGTGAAAACCGGCTCGTTGATACCTGCAACTAACTCGTTTTGCCAGAACTCTCCACCAAGTCGCCATGTCTGAGACTTCTCGTCTGTCTCAACGGTCAGTCGGAACGACCAGTTGCCAGCTTCATCCCAGCGAAGCGGTAGGGCTTCCTCTACCGGAATTGTCGTGTCCAACATCCAGGAAAAATGTCCGCTGACGCACAATAGTGGAAGCACTGCATCGTACATTGCTGGTTCGAGCGTAACCTGAGAAGTTGAATTCCAAGCATGCGAATATCGATCGTTTAACGTGCGGAGCAGGAGCTTGAGGAGATCGCCATCTTGCTCAGATAATCGACTCGCATCTCGAATACTCAGGCTTCTTTTCGAGTGCTTAGACCACTCGTTATTTCGCTTCCGCTTGCGTTGCCAAAACTCAATCACTAGCCCACTCGATTCGAGCGTCTTTGAAAGGTTGAGCACGAACGCGAGGTCTGTGGGCATCGCGGTGTTATGGGATACCGGCGAAGCGAGTTGTCCCGCAGAACGAGATAGGCTTAGGAGTTGCGTTTCCCAGGAGGGACTCGGCGGCGCCTGAGTGTTCGATTTCTGAGTTTGAGTTGCGATCGTACTCTTCGTCGTCGGTAGATCAATCTCCGATTTCGAGTCGAGAAGCTCGTCCACGTCCTCGATGCCGTATATGTGCCTGATATGATTTCGTGGGATTCGATCAATAATTATTGAGTCGTCGATGGCCAGTAGCGTACCCCAGATATGCTTGCAATGAACGCCATCATGGCGACGCGGGCATTCGCAATCTGCATCGATGGAATTGTTTACGATGTCGCTCCAGTCAATTACTACTCGGTATGGTTCGTACGAAGAACCTTCGGAGAAGGCGACAACCATGTTGGGATAAATGCTGTCGATTTCGACTCGGCCAGAACTGAAGTAATTCTGTCCGCGATTTATTTCATCGGCACTGAATCGTCTGCGACAACGTTCGGTTAACGACATGATAATTTCCGCACAAATGGAATACACTTGAAATAGTCAAAACAGGATAATCAATTTGGCTGAATATTCAAAGATGGTGTTAGCAGCTAGCAGCTAGCAGCTAGCATCTAACTGCTACCCGCTACCTGGAAAATTGCTACCCGCGAACTGCTCACTACGACAGACGTTTTAGCGTTGGGAACTCTAGAGTGAATTGAGTACCGCGACCGACGGCGCTTTGGACGCTAATCCGCCCGCCGTGTGCTTCGATAATCTTCCGAGCTGTCGGCAGACCCAGGCCAGAGCCGCCATTTTTGGTCGTGTAGAAGGCGTTGAACATGTTCATCGCCGTGGAGTCATCGATGCCGCAACCTGTATCGATCAAATCGAGTGCAACTGAGGAACTGGCTCTGCGAGTTCGCACTTCCAGCGTTCCGCCGTCGGGCATCGCTTCCAATGCATTTTTGACGAGGTTCACCAGCGCCGCTTGTAACATTTCGGCGTGGATCTTGATGCTGGGCAGATCCGCTTCGAGGAAGCGGATGATTTCTACGCCGCTATCATCTGCCAACGGCTTGTAGAGAACGAGTACCCGTTCGATTTGATCGTTCAGGTTGCCGGGCGTGAGATCGAGTTTCTGTAACCGGGCGAAACGGAGGAAGTCGTTTAAGAGGTTTTCAAGGCGAGTGCATTGTCGGTTTACGACTTCGATCTTATTGATCGCGCGGCGATTTTTGGTCGGATCCTCCATGAAGTCTTCGGCCAGTAAATCCATGTTCATGCGAATCACGGAGAGTGGGTTCTTGATTTCATGGGCCAACGAACCGGACAATTCCGCAAGTTCGTTGTATTGCTGTCGCAGTTGATCGTTTTGTTCGTTGTCGGAGTCAGTC
>JBLHLE010000440.1:0-6375 GCA_047620805.1 Pirellulaceae bacterium | reverse complement strand
TCGGGTGGCGACGACCAGACCGTCAGGATCTGGGATCTTGACCTCGGTCGTTTGCTTAAGCCGCTCCGCACTTACAACAGCGCGGTGACGGCGATCTCCTTCAGTCCCAATGGCAAACAAGTTGCGGTCGGCACGTGGGACGGCGAATTGGAAATCTGCGATTCGCAGAACGGCGCCGTGCTGCTCAAACTGTCCGGGCACGACGAAGCGGTCACCACTGTTCTTTTCGATCCGACTGGTAAGTACATCGCATCCGGAAGCACCGATGACACCTTGGTTATTTGGGACGCCAGCGACGGTGAAATGTTATTGACCTTCGATCAAGGTAACGAATACGACGTGACTACCGCCGCCTTCAGCCCCAATGGCAAACGCATCGTGACGGGCGATGGCGAAAACCAACTGAAAATCTGGGACACCGAAAATGGCGAAGAAGTGACCACGCTCACAGGTCACACCGCCACCGTGACAACGGCGGCGTTCAGTCCCACAGGCAAGTACATCGTGTCCGGAAGCTGGGATGACACGCTACGACTTTGGAACGCCGAAACAGGTAACGAAGTGAGGACTCTTCGTGGACACACTGCGGACGTCACATCGGTCGTGTTTACTCCTTGCGGTTCGCAAGTTGTCTCGGCTAGCGAGGACAAGACGATTCGAGTCTGGGACACGCAAACCGGCGAGTTAGATTCAACACTAATCGGCCATCGCGACAGCGTCCACTGTTTGGCCATCAGCTCAAATGGCCAACTCCTCGTTTCCGGGAGCAAGCAAGTGATTCGGGTCTGGAAGCTAAAATAGGCCGCAGCCAACAGATCCACCAGTGAATCTGCGCACTCTGATAACTCAACAAACCAGAGACGAGCTGCCTGAGTTACGAATTGAAAACATCTTTCTCACTGTTGCTCGCGCGTTCTAATTCGGGCTACCTCCCCACTCGGTTCGCTTTGGGACGGACGATTTATCGGCTCCCAAACGAACTGAGTAGGGGAGGTCGGAGTTTCAACTCCGGGTGGGGTCTTCGAAGTGCGAAATACCTGACACAAGTTTGTCATAATTCGATCGCCACTTCGAGATCTCGTTATTCACTGTGTTATTCACTGTGTTATTCACTGTGTTATTCACTGTGTTATTCACTGCGGCATTCTTAACGACCAGACCGTCGTTGACGTACGACTTCCGCCAGTAACAAGTAACATTTGATCACGCCTGGAATCGTATTCCAGGTTGTAGTTCATCGCACAGCCGAATGGCAGGGTAGCGGATCGCATCTGTGACCAGTCGTCCTTCTTTAGATCGTACAGCCAAGTTTCTGTAACCGCCTGTCGTCCGCCTTGAATATTATCGACCAACACGATCGTCTTGCCAATTCCTGGGTGAAAAGCCATCGGGTTGTGCTGATCCTGCGGCGGCCGAACTCCCTTGGTTGGCATCAATTGATGAGCGTTCGTCGCAGGAAAAAACACCTCGATGTCGTTACTGTTTGAATTAGTCCCGAAGACGACTAGAGCTTTGTTCTTCGAGTCGTAAACGCAGTTGCTGTGCCAGCCGCCGAGGAAGACCTTCTTCGTCAAGCGCCGCCACGCCCGAGGACTGCCCGCTAGTTCGTAAATTCCATCGGGCCGATATCCCAATGCGACGTTACGATCCACATCGAAAGCCGCACTATGCGGAAAGAAGTCGATCGCTTCGCACGCCAATGGCCGCCAATGGTTTGTCTTCAAGTCGAACGTCCAAGTGGGAAATTTTTCGATCTTTGACCACTGGTCTTTAACGGCATCGGTAAATCGCCCCGGGATCATGTGCAGAGGTCCACAGGCGACTATCATTTCGTCGCGGCTTGGATCGAACATCACTGTACCAAAGGTGTGCATTGCCCAGGGGTGGTCGCCACGACGGCCCGCCACCGCGATGCCGTCGGCGTTGACTGCGTAGGTCGCTGGATCGTCGTCCAGATAGACTCGACTCCAACTCCGCCGCTCGACGTCGAAGACTAATGGACTGTTCGTCCAATCGCGACCGTGAGTGTCGCTGCCGAACAGAATCAGCTTCCCACGTTTCGAATCGTAGCACGAACCACCGTGCGGTTGGCGTCGAAATCGAACCGCGTCCTCCGGCTCTTGTTCGTGCAATTTCACCCACCGCCCAGAGGAAACAGTATCCCCTTCCGACAACACTTTGGCGTCGTCGGCACCGGCGAGTTCTAACGTCGTCAGTACGGCCATGAGAATGCTCGCCGTCGCAATGGAATAGTACGTCGAATATTTCATGTCAGCGTAACTCCGCTTTTAACAACAACTTTTAACAACAACTTTTAACAACAACTTTTAACAACAACTATTGAGCGGCCTCACAAGGCCGAAATTCGCGAGGATACTACTGTTGCGAAGACATTTTAGGTTTCGCTGCAGTGCGAACGTCAACGCGAGGTTGGAATTCCTGGCAGCAGCGAGCAGTCACTTCGTCGGTCATGGTTCAACGGGGTGTCATGGTTCAAACGGGGTCATGGTTCAAACGGGGTCATGGTTCAACGGGGTGTCATGGTTCAACGGGGTGTCATGGTTCAACGGGGTGTCATGGTTCAACGGTATTACGTTCAACGGTATTACGTTCAACGGTATTACGTTCAACGGTATTACGTTCAACGGTATTACGTTCAACGGTATTACGTTCAACGGTATTACGTTCAACTGGGTTACGGCCGATTGCAAAAGAACGAAAGTCAGTAGTGCAAATAGAAATGTCTTCATATAGTCATGTCCGCCACTGACGTCATTATACCGAGCGAATACCATTTAGTTGTGTGCCCCGAAGGCCTTCACGTTCCCTCAGTTCTAGAACGCCGCGTCAGCCAAATCAACTAAGATTTCCCCCCAAAGCTTCACCTATTCACGTCCCTTCCGATGTTTCCACTCAGCTACTCCCGCTCAGCCACAAAGCCGGATAAAATCAAAACGCAGTCAGAACAGGCGACAACATATCGCGACCTCCGGCGACAGCTTAGAAAGAAAGCTTGGAAAGAAAGGCAGTGACAGACAGTGACTGACCGAGATGGCAACCAGAAGAACGAATGGCGGAAGCTCGCAGTTACGGCGTTATTCCTTTGCCTCGCTGTTGCGTGCGGGAAATGGTTCTCCTGGCACGCCCAGCAGTATCGCGATAAGTTGGATGCTTGGCAGTTTCAAAGGGCCCAATCGGGAATAAACTCTGGCCATGCTTCGGACGAAATGTATGAACTGCTGCGGAGCAATCCATGGGCGAAGGCGCTAACTGTCGAACAGCTGGAACAGAAGCTGGAGTCTGGTCCGCTCAAATTGATAGATGAAGGGCAACGCCAGTACGCCACGTGGCAGGATCCAAATACTGGTATGTCGTGGCGGTTTTCGTTTCTTGACGGACTATGGGTCTCTGTGCGCGGACGCAGTCCGGATTCACCAGCGGAACCAAGTCGATCGCCAGTTTTCAATACAGCTGAAAAGTTTAGGGCATTCTGGTTCCACTGGGACTTCAATTGGCTTCCCTACACCTGGCTGGTAGGATTTATATTGGCACTGTTGATCGGCCGCTATCGAACGGTGCTATCCTTGCTGCTCCTGGCACTCGGCTTTACTTGCTATGTCGGGTATCTTGTTCAACCAACCTACACGTTCACGGTGCGGGGCTACTTCAGCAACGACATGCTAGTGTTTGGACTCGGAATGACGATGCTGTCCATTGCATTAGTCACCTTCTGCTTTCGAGATCTCTGGCCTCAAGAGGGAATTGGCAACCAATTTCGCTTGCGATCGATGTTGATCGTGGTGACCCTTCTGAGCGTCGCCCTTTCGATGGGAGCTTACGGAATTGTGATGGGATTGACGCTGTTGTTCTGCTTTGCTTTTTCAATCGGCTTTCGATACTTGATTGTCGCAAAAATGCTACAACCGCTTCCCGGCAGCAGTGTCGAGAGCTAGTCAAAGGTAGCTGCCAGATCGCTAAGCACTGCTTGTTCCTGTTCGGAAACGGACCCAATTCTCAATACACCACCTGCCGCCGCCGCAATTTGTTCGGCGCGACATAGGAATTCTGATTTCATGTATTCCTTTTGTTCGCCGTCAAGTTTCGCAGTGAGCGACTTAATTGCCTGTTTCCATGTCGCCACAAGTTCTGCCGGCGGAGGCGATTGCAACCAGCGACGAAAAGCTGCAAACGCGATACTCCACTCCTTCATTCCCTTATCTTCCGCAAGTTGCAACAACGCTTCGCGTTCACTCGCTTGTATTTGACCGTCCGCCCACGCAACAGCGACGAGCGGAACGAGCGAAAGCGCCGCGAACGTATGCTCCCCCAAGGCCAACGCTTCGATCTGTTCAATAACGCGCTCGTCGGTAATCCCAAATTTCTGAATCCGCTGCTGAGTCAATTTGCCCGCGGCGATGGCGGATTCCAATTCATCCGCCAGAACATCGTCGTCGAGACTAAAAAACGCATCGTTGAGACTTTCAGCATGTTGGTCGAACTGATCGGTCATTTTTGCACCACCGGAAGTACCGTAATCAAGTTGAGTGAAGCGGATCGCTAATTACCCTATCGTAATTGAAGTCACTTGATTTGGCCATACGCGACGTCTGTCGGGGACCACGAGCGTCACTGGAGTATCGGCAACATTACGGCAGCTCGCGCAAGGAACTCGTCAGAACTGCATGCGCCGTGGCAGTGGCCTGCGTACCGCTTATCGTAAGCGTCTCCAGCTGTTTCAAGTTTTTCAAATGTTGCAAACCCGCGTCGGTGATCCGCGTGCCCTTCAGCCGCAGTTCGCGAAGATTTTTTAAGTCTGCCAAGTGAGCCAAACCGGCATCTCCGATTTGAGTATCGGAAAGGTTCAAAACCTCCAGCGCCTCCAGCTTCGCAAGATGTTTCATCCCCCCATCGGTCACTTGCGTTTCGTCGAGCCGGAGTTGCTTGAGACACTTCAACCGCGAGAGATGAGCCAGTCCGTCGTCATTCAACTCTGTTCCCTGAATGTCAATCCAAACCGTTTCGCGCAATTCCGCAATGTGCGCTAACGCTTTTGGGTCGCTCAACCCATTCCGATTTCGCAAACCGATCCCAACCGCGTAATTAAAATCGTCACCCATTACGGCGGACAGTGGTTTTCTTGGTTTCACATAAATCTCGGCGCCGAGTTTCCGCAGTTCGTCGATTGCCTCGATTTCCCGACGCGCGACCCTCATCTCCCAGGCGAGCCAGGCCCCTGGGCCAAATGCCACGATTGCCATCAATATAAGGAGCGTTCGCAGATTGAACTGAAACCAGCGACGCTTGCAATTGGTAACTGAATCCGTCATCGCATAACCAACTTAAACTTAAACATAGACACCAACGTAGACTTCAACTTCAACTTTAACTCCCAAACAAGTTCAATTCGGCAATCCCAAGTCTCGCGAGACTGTAATCAGAACCGAACCTATCGACGTCATTACTTACCAGAGCCATTACTTACCGGCGCCACTCAGAAACTCCAACAGATCGCGAATTTCCTCTTTCGAGAAGTAATTCAACAAACCGGTTGGCATCGGCGAAGTTTTTGCAGTTGAAGTGGTCTCAATTTCGGATCGACGTAGATCTATCGTCGTCTGAGCCAGTGGATCTGTCTCGATTGAGATCCGTTCTCGATCCACATGAGCGACACGCCCCGTCACCGACTTCCCAGACGACAGAACATAGGTTGCTTGAGCGTACTTGGCATCGATTACCTTGGAAGGCTGCACAATAGCTTCCAACATAGCTTGCCGATCAAACCGTCGCGCTAAGACGGACAAGTCGGGTCCGATCTGTCCTCCCAAGTCGCCCATTCGATGGCAGCGAGAGCACTGAGCTTGCACAAACACATTCCGACCGTTTACCGCGTCGCCGCGCTGTTTCGCCTCGGCGATGTCTTGTACATCAGCCAATTGCCACTGCCGGACCAATTTTCTCGAAGCGACGCCGGCGTCATCTTTGATAGGCGTGTTTAGAGCATTAATTTTCTCGACGAATTCTCGTTTCCAAGCGTCGGAAAGAACGCCAACGAAATCGTTCTGCAAATGCCGTATTTCCGCAGGTAGTAAGCGCCCGCCGCGAAAGCGTCTCGCTCCGCGGAGCCAGTCCAAATACTGCCGAGCGTCCTCTGCCTTCCATTTATCGATGGGGACGTTGCGGACCAACCGCGCGATCTCCACCTGAGTTTGCTGACTGGTCGGAGGATTTAGGAGTTTCAGTGATGCGGGCAACACAGTGTTCGACTTCGCGTAAACGAGCAGTTCACAAAGTTCTCGATTGACACTTTCTCGGGAGTGTGGAAACTGTGTTTCCAATTGATCAATGACTTTTACAAGCGAGTCGTCCGCTGCGGGC
>JBLHLE010000439.1:0-6382 GCA_047620805.1 Pirellulaceae bacterium | reverse complement strand
GAGTCGGCGGAAGACCACATCGACAAGCAATAAGCCGCCGAGTGTCTTGAGATAGACCCGGTTGTCACGGACAGCGAGATCTCCGCCTTCGACCATGGTGAAGCCAAGGTATCTGGCCAAATACGAATCTTCGAAATGGTTCGGATTCTGGTGCCCCTCTGTGAGCAGAACGACGTGAGGGTTGTCGCGGTTCCGCGGAGCGAGTCGTTGCAGACGTTCGCGGAGCCCATCAAAGAAGCCGACCAACCGCTGAATGCGCTGATCTCGAAATATCTTCGGAAAAACCTGGGACATCACGATTCGGTTCTCTAACGCATACCCCATACCTAACGGTGCGTTCGCCCGGTCCGCAACTACGACCCAGCGACCGTCGGGGCCGCGAGCGATATCGGCGGCATAAATATGAAGGTGTCGTTCACCACTACTCGGCAAGCCACAGTAGGCCCGTTCGAATCCCGGATTGGCGAAAACGAATTGCGGCGGCAAAAGACCATCGCGTAACGACTGACGCGGGCCATAGATATCTTTTAGAACAGCGTCCATCAACAATGCGCGTTGTTCCAGCCCTTGCGATATCACCTGCCAATCGTCCGCCGAAAACAACAGCGGCATCACATCCAACTTCCAGGGCCGCGATCTTTCGTAGTCCGAAACGTCAGAATAGTCCCAGCCATTCTCGTGAACTAAGGTGGCCGCCTGATACCAACGTCGATTGAGCTCGTCTTTCCCCAATTCGGAAAATCTGTCCAGAAATCGTTGACAATGATCGCGCGCACCGTGATCGGCCACGAACATCTCGTCGTAGCTGTTGCCGAACGGATATCCGGCAAACATCGGCTGTCGAGTTTTTTCAACGATCGGGTCCATGTTGTCCTGCTACTCTAGTTGGGGCATCTCTCTATTTGGCTCATCTCTCTAGTTGGGGCATCTCTCTAGTTGGGGCATCTCTCTAGTTGGGGCATCTCTCTAGTTGGGGCATCTCTCTAGTTGGGGCATCTCTCTAGTTGGGTATCTTGCATCATTAACACTGTGTGCAACTTACCCACGGTAGGGTCTTTGTACGCATCGTCGTCTGCTCGACAAAAGTTCAACAAAAGCATCGCAGGTGGAGTCCCAACGACTTTCAGTGCAAGTCGGTTTTTCTGGGACGAAACGAACGATCGGCGCGTCGGCGCGTCGGATGAAAAGAAGATTGCTCGCAACCGCTAGAACCGGTCGATATGGACGCCAATTTGGCACGCTTTCCGTATCGTCTACCTCACCTCATCGCTCACTCACCTCATCACTCGCTATTCATCACTCGCTATTCATCTTCCTTGGGCGCGA
Source organism: Pirellulaceae bacterium (assembly GCA_047620805.1). Lineage (GTDB taxonomy): Bacteria > Planctomycetota > Planctomycetia > Pirellulales > Pirellulaceae > JBLHLE01. The sequence goes on along the minus strand of JBLHLE010000439.1, from coordinate 5,056 downwards.
GGTTCACCTGACGAGGCCAGCGGTTTTTGCGGGACTCAATGTTTTGGAGCGTTTTGCTCGCCTTCCGCTCTAGCCCGGATTATTCGTAACCCGACGCGTAAGCGAGGAAATCCGGCGAGTTTCCTCGCTTACGCGTCGGGTTACTATTGCGCCGTGTTTTGGGAAAGTTGGCGACAAACTCATGTCCACAAACGACTTGCAATGAGCCAAGGTCTACTCATGAATAATCCGCTCTAGAGCTGCGAAGCTGCGGCAGCTAATAGCGGAGTCCGGTAGGGCTACGTCCTGGCGAATTACATTACTCGCTAGGCACCTACACAAGTCAGGACTTGCGTTGGGCGACTAATACGGCATCGTAACGCCCGTCGGCCGACCATCCTTCTTCGAAGTGAATGACATTCAAGTCGGAAGCGAGTTTAGGTAGTTCGCCGTTCTCTAGTAGAAACGCCTCTGGTGGGCGGTCGTTTCGCTCGAGATTCGTTTTTGTCGGTTGGACCACAATTAGTCTGCCACTTGGAGCAAGAGCACGCGCGTAATGGTCAAATAATGGCCGCCATAGAAAGCAAACGGAAACGATCAGGTTCCACTGAGCGGCGGGCAAGCCCTCGTCTTCGAGGTCGATGAGCTGGGTCTTCATTATCACACCAGCCTCTGCCGCTCGCTGCTCGGCGAGAGATAAACCAACGGGCGAAACATCTGCGATCGTGACGTCCAGTCCACGTCGGGCAAGCCAGATAGCGTGTCGGCCGGCACCGCCAGCAATATCCAAAGCGGTTCCTTCAATGGGTAAGAATCGTTCCAAACCGACCAGTACTTCGGACGGATCGGAGGGTGCTCCCTGAGCGTATTTCCCATCCCATTTCGTTCGATCGTATTGCGACATCGGAGCAATCCCTTACATAACGCGGCGTTAACCAGTGGCGTGTAGAAAACGTCGCCGCACCCACTGTCGAGCTTCATTGTACAGATAGCTGCCGAGCTTGCGTTGTTGGGAATTTAGTCGCACGTAGGCGCGTTGTCCGGCTCGCAAAGACTTACTAGTTTCCGCATCTAGCGAGACAACTGCCTCGAACCGCGGTTCAAGCAACTTCCACTGTATCGAATCGCTATCGTCGTCACTCGACGACATGACGACTTCCAACGGCCCGCCGGCGTATGCAGCAAGAGCCTCGACTGGCACGGTTATCTGAGCCTTTGGCTGAACATTCTCCAGCTTGCTTTCCACGATTGGTGAATCATAAACCCAGGGACGAACCGCGACATTCTTACCAATTTCGAGGTCGAAAGCGGCCAGGTCCTCCGCGGCGACAGATACGACGATTCGCTTCTCCTCTTCACTGACGATTTTGCACAGTGAAGTTCCCGGTCGAACGTAGCGACCGAGTAAATCATCCGACAGATCACCGACGACAATTCCGCTTCGCTGAGCACGTAGTTCGAGCAGCTTCCGCTGTTCCTGCAAAACATCCAATCGCTCACCTAACGCCGCAACGGTATTGCGTTCGGCCTGATAAGCGGCCATCTCGCCTCGCTGACGATGCAGGTTACACTTCAAGGCAGCGCTCTTTTGCTGCAAACGCAACCCTTCGTAGCGGGCCAGTAACTGAGGATCCTCAAGCCTGGCGATGACTTGGTTCGCGCGAACGAAATCACCGGCATGTACTTCTAGCGACAGCACGAATCCGCTCGTTCCCGCGCGAACATGTTCTTCATTTTCGTACATGACAATCGCCGGTGCCTGGATTGGCACGGGAGCATCAATCCAATGCAAGCCAAAGAAACAGAGTGTCGCTAAAGCCATCATCGTCAACGTGAATTGAATTCGACTGGCCTGCTCCGACGCCGGTGGCCTCCACAAGTACTTCACGAAATTCCACAACATCGGTAACGTCCAGCCAGCTAAGGCAAATAACGATAACGCCAAACCTAATTGCCCGAATATGGCGTGAGCCCCAACCATCAAAGACGTGCAGACAACGACGCGCCAACCAACCGTCGCCAGGCCAAACGCGAGCAGGAAGGCTTGCGTACCGAAAGTAGCGTGCGGTAAACGACTGGTCGCTCCGAATGTCAAACTCTTCAACAATGAGGTGACTCTTTGCTGAGCGACGGAATAGAGATTCGGAATCTCGACATAATCTGCCAGAACGTAGTAGCCATCAAACCGCATCAAAGGGTTGGCATTAAATACCAACGTAACTACCGTCGCCATCAACATCACATTGTAGGCAGTTTGGTGAACAACTCCCGGAGCAGTTTGGCACCACACCACAGCCGCGAGACTTGCAATCACCAATTCGGCAATCACACCAGCCAAAGATACATAAATACGGGGCCACTTTGACGGGAACCGCCACGCCGACGATACATCGACGTAGGGCAGGGGGGCGAGCAACACGAACACAATCCCCGCCTCCGCGACTCTGCCACCGTAACGTTTGCAAATAAGTGAGTGGTACATTTCGTGTACGAATTTTAATCCCAGCCACGCAGCCAGCAGGCAGACCCAATTTGCGGGTGACAAGACCTGTCCCAAATCCCCGTACAAACTCGCGCTATGATTTATCAGTTGTTGTCCGGCTAAGACGGCCAGCCCGATCCACAACAAGAAAAATGCGGGGTGAGTTATCCAACCCAGGTATCGCCAGACCCATGTCACAATGCCATCTGGATTTCCCAGAGGTAGTTTAAAGACCAGCGGATTGAGGCGTTGCAAGCCGCGTGCGATAGATTGTTCTGGCGGCTCGGCTTGCGAATCCAACTTCGCGACGAACAACTGTGTATCGCTCAACCATCGAATGACCGAAATCGCATCCTGTTCATCGAATGCGTCTGCTCCAAATTCTCTCGCAATAACGGCCAGCGCTTGCTGAATAGTCGTTTTGCCGTCCAGCAGCGAGACGAAATAATACTCGATAACGCCAAGCCGATAATACTTCGAACGAATTGGATCTTCGACAAGGTATGACGATTCTTCGCCGTACCGCTGCAAAGTAAAACCGAGGTCCAACCGCAACTGCGGTTGCAGTTGGTTGACTTCAAAGACTTGTTTGGCGAGGTCGTTATCTTTTTGCTGCACTAGATCACCCAATGCCCCAAACTCGAAGTTGTTGCCAAACTCGGTGGAACAATAACCAGCCAGTCATCTTCTTTCCGATTGACAACCGAGCCGTTCCCGCCATTCCGGGTCTCAGACGATTGTCCGAATTGTCGATCAGCAAATTTCCCACGAACACGTTTTGGCCATCTCGCAGTTCAGCTTCCGGCGCGATCTTCGATAGCTGTGCAACGATGGCGTCGTCGGGTCGTCCTTCGAGGAAGATCGATACGGCTTGACCAACATCGACAAACCCGATTTCTTGTTCCGGAATTGCGATCTCGAGTTTCAAAGATTTCAGCGGAGCAATTTCAAATAGCGTTTGTCCAATCGTGACAGGTGCGCCTTCAACACTCTCTAGTTCGCCGCTGACGACAACTCCATCGATCGGACTGACGACCCGCAAACTCTCCTGCCGGTCGCGCAATAGCTGGATTTTGATATCCAGCTGTTCGACTTCCAAAGCTGCTTGCTGCGCCTCGGCAACTTCGCCTCGCGCATAACCGACATCGCGTTTCTTGACCGCCTGCTTTCGATTGGCGAGCAAGCCGGACAATTCCCAATCGGCTTGGCGGCCATCCAGTTTGGCTAACAACTGCCCAGCTTTCACCGTCTCGCCTGTTTTCACGTGCGACGTTTCCAAGAGGCCATCGAATGGGGCCACGGACATGCGTCGCACGGTGGGAGTCAGTTGACAATCGCATGAGACACGATGCGGCAATGGCAAAAGCATCGCGGCCGACACCAAGAGCGTCACCCAAAACACTGCGCGAATCGATTTTGCTCGACTGCGAATGATCAGCGATTGCATTAGTCGTTGAGTCAAACTTGCGCGTGCTTCACGCATTAGCGTGATCGAGCCACGAATCTGATTTTCCACAAGTTCAAGAAGTGCCAACACTTGTTCGCTGGCTAGTTGCTCAACGGTGCCGGCAAATGCCCAAGCTCCTATTGCGTTGCCATCCGCGTCTCGAAGTGGAATGCTAATAATGCAGGAATGGCCATGCAGGCGACCCACCCGCTGATGGCACAAAGTGGCATGCCGGTCAGCGGGATCCATGGCTGGCCAAACGGTGATTTTGTCGCGAATAATCGCTTCGTTTAATGCTTCTTCCCAGGCGCGAACAACTTCGCTCCTGCGATCAAAATCCCCGACGCCGTGAATACTGAATAGTCGACAACGACTGAGGCCTTTTAGTTTGCCGATTGCACCGCCAGTCGCGGCGATTGCTCTAACCAGCTCGGCATGTGCAGATTGCAAAGCGGCGTCCAAGTTTTTCGACTCACCGAAACGCGCAAGCAACTCTGCTACTGTCGACGCGGCGTTTGCTTCCCAATCGAGATCCTCGGCCCGCTTCAGCAATTCCCATTGCGAAAGATGTGATGCGACCAATTGCAAGGCCAACACAAACGGCTCCAGAGCTTGCTGGCCAACGTTTAACACAGCCGCGAGTGCATCGTTGCCAGCCCCAACCGGAACGATAATTATCGCAGCGGCGGACTCGGTGACTCGCACGGCCTGCAACATTCCCGTCTCGATAACTTCAGTGGCCAACGTCCGCATCCGTTCGTCGGTATCCGATCCGGATGCCGTTGGGTTCTGTGCCAGCTCGGCCAAAACCGCAACGTCGTCGGCCGCGCCGTTGTTGCGATACATTCGAACGAGGTTTGCATTCGTCAATTGCGATGCAACGACCAGGACTTGCTGGATTGCATCCTCAAATGTCCCGCTCTCCGAAACTATACTCCGGAGACGATTTGACAAGAGTGCAAAGCGGTTTTCGGCGTCTGTGCCGCGCGGCGCCAAGCGACGTCGACGGGCGACATTCGACTTTGGCGGTTTAATCGACATTTATCTCACTTAACGAAGCTAGTTTGGCGGCTTGGTCCATTCGCTGTTCGATCAAGTTCGACTCGGAACGTCGGCGTGCGCGAACGCGAGTCGCGTGCCTAGTCTTG
>JBLHLE010000438.1:0-6403 GCA_047620805.1 Pirellulaceae bacterium | reverse complement strand
TTCTGGTCATCTCTTTCGTCAAACCACCAGCGGAAGACTACGCGACTGAAGACAATCCTTCTTCGCTCACCCCCATAGCTTTCAGTAAGAAACATCAAAAGGCATAACGATGGTTAGCAAACGAACTCTTCCTTGCTTCCTTATTCTCATAATCGTCGGGATTCTCGCGGTTTCGGCCATCACGTCGATAGACGCTCAACCCGACGTGCAGACACGCGAATCGTTGTGGAAGTTGGTTGCCGAGGCCAATAAGAAGGGTCTTCCCAAAACCGCGATTGGGCATTTGAAACAAATAGTCGTCAGCGCTGTAGAAGAGAAAGACTACGACGAAGCGGTTAAGGCGATCGGCGAGAAGATTGCGTTGGAAGCCACTATTCAGGGGAACAAGCCCGAAGAAAAAATCACTCGACTGCAGGCGGAGTTAAAGGAAGCTGTGCCGGAAATGAAGCCGGCGATGGAGGCTTTATTGGCCAACTGGTATTGGCATTATTTTCAGCAGAACCGCTGGCGTTTCATGCAGCGGACGCAGACATCGCAGGCACCCGGGGAAGATCTGCAAACGTGGGATCTGAAACGAATCTACGCCGAGATCGATAGCCATTTCGAAGCCGCCTTGGATTCCAAGTCTCTGCAAACGACTCCCATTCAGGATTTTGAGGAACTCATCGAGAAGGGCAACGTGCCCGATCGCTTCCGTCCCACCATGTACGACTTCGTCGCTCAAGACGCGTTGGCCTTCTATAGCTCGGGCGAACAAGCTGGTGCGGCAGCTGAAGACGAATTTATTCTCAGTGCGGATAGCAACGTCTTCGCTGTCGATGGACAATTCCTCGCTTGGCAGGTAGAGCAGAATCCAACGGATTCCCCGCAGGCGAAAGCGCTGCGGTTGATGCAGCAGTTAATGAAATTTCATCAGAAAGATGATGATCGAACAGCGTACTTGGACGTCGACCTACAGCGTCTCTCATTCGGAAACGCGATGGCCTCGGGTGAAGAAAAGAACGCTCGCTATAAATCAGCTTTACAACGTTGGTCCAATACCAATAGCAAGCATTCAATGTCTTCGCGAGCGCTGTGGCTGCTCGCCGAAGTACTTCGCCAAGAAGGAGACTTGGTAAAGGCGCGAGAGACAGCGAAAGTCGGTCTGCAACGATTTCCGGATAGCTTCGGTGGACTCCGATGTTTCAATACGATTGAGCAAATCGAAGCGAAGTCGATTCAAGTTAATGTCGAGCGAGTCTGGAATGCTCCGTTCCCCGACATTCAAGTGAACTATAAGAACGTCGAACAAGTCCACTTTCGCGCGATTGCCTACGATTGGGACGCTCGCTTGGGGACCGGATTCACTCCCGAAAATCTCAACCGAGCTCAGCGTTTGGCATTATTGAATGAACCCGCGGTGAAAACGTGGACCGAAACGCTGGAGCCGACTGAGGACTTTCATAATCGCGTCGTCGGGTTCGCCGCGCCGAAAGATTTGAAACCGGGGTCGTACTTCTTACTCGCCAGTCCCGACAAGAATTTCGCGCGAAGTGAGAACTACATTTCCTTCACCAGCTTCTGGGTTAGCGACTTAGCACTGATCGTTCGCAGCCGTTACGGCCAAGCGAAGACGGAAGGATTCGTATTGGACGCGGACTCGGGTGAGCCGCTCAAAGGCGCCAAAGTGCGACTTTGGGAAAACTCCAATAGAACTTGGCGATCCGTAGGCTCCCTGACAACCGATGCGGATGGCTTTTTTACGTCGAGTACACCTCATCAAAAACAGCTGGCTGTGCACGTTCGACTCGGCGATCAGGCACTCTCAAGTAACCAGCAAATCTATAGCTACAAGACCGAACTCGAACTCAAACCATTTACTCGCACAATGTTCTTCACAGACCGCTCGTTGTATCGGCCGGGTCAGACGGTTCACTTTAAAGGGTTGGCGATCTCCGTATCTCAGGACCAAGATTCATACGAAGTGTTGCGAGGCCAGAAAGTGACGGTGACGTTCCGCGATCAAAACAACAAAGAAATCGAGAAGCACTCGTTTATCAGTAACGATTTCGGTTCGTTCAGCGGCAGTGTCACCACGCCTCGCTCTGGTTTGACTGGCGGTATGCGACTCGTTGTAGAAGCGGGACCGCAGGGAGCGGCAAACTTCAATGTCGAAGAATACAAGCGACCGAAATTCAAAGTGAAAATCGATCCGCCAAAAACTCCTGGCGTGCTAAACGCCGATGTCGCGTTGACTGGGATCGCAAATGCCTACACGGGAGCTCCGATCGATGGTGCCAAAGTGCGCTGGCGAGTGGTTCGCGGAGTCCACTATCCGGCCTGGTGGAGTTGGAAATATTGGTGGTATCCATCCCGCAATAGCAAGCAAGAGATCGCCCACGGGATCGCGCGGACCAAACCGGACGGCTCATTCGATGTCTCCTTTCATGCCAAACCGGACCCGACTGTTTCGGAAAGCGACGAACCGACGTTCCAATACACGATCAATGCCGACGTCACCGACACGACAGGTGAGACCCGTTCGGCTAAGCACGTGATTAACGTCGGTTTTACGGCATTGAAGGCTACGCTGAGCGTGTCGAATTGGCAAACCAACGATAAGCCTGTAGCGATCAATTTGCGTACGACAACTTTGGACGGCGTCGACCAAAATGCCGAGGGTGTTTTGAAGGTCTATCGAGTCAAGCAGCCACAGAAGGTGGGCCGGACTGAATTCCTGCCTTACTCGTATGGCAATTACAGGGGCGGCAAAAGCCTTCCGCCCAAACCGGATCCAAGTAATGTCAATTCCTGGCCGTTAGGCGAAGTCGTGCACGAGGCTGGCGTGACTACCGAGAGCGGAAACGCGTCGGTGAGTGTCAAGTTGGGCGAGGGCCTCTATCGCGCTCGATTCGAAACCGCCGATCGTTTCGGCAAACCCGTCACGGCCATCGTTCCCATTCGAGTTCTCGCTCCCGATTCAAATAAGCTGACGATTCGCGTGCCCAGTATCGTCGATGCGGAATCTTGGGTCGCCAAACCGGGGGACGACTTTGAGGCATTGTGGGGGAGTGGCTACGACAAGGCGCGGGCCTATGTCGAAATCGAACATCGTTACAAAGTCATCGAGAAGTATTGGACGAAGCCCGGTATCACGCAGGAAATCATTAAGCAAAAAGTCACGGCAGCGATGCGCGGCGGCTTCGTCGTGCGAGTGACCATGGTTCGCGAGAATCGAGCCTACATGCAGCAGCAGACGGTGAGTGTCCCGTGGACGAACAAAGATCTGCAGGTCCGTTGGGAACATTTTCGTTCCAAGTTAAAGCCGGGGGAAGATGAAAAGTGGACCGCCATTATCACGGGGCCCGCCGCCGAATATCGTGTCGCCGAAATGGTAGCGGGTTTGTACGACGCTTCTTTGGATGCTTACAAACCGCACTCTTGGCAAACACACTTCAATGTATTCCGGCACAACCGCAGTAACTGCAACAGCTGGTTTACGAATCAACTGCAGTACTTCCAGCGCGTCGAGGGCTCGTGGACTGTTCCACAAAAGAACGGTTCGATGACTTATCGTCACTATCCGATAACGTTAACAACCAACTTGTTTGGCTACGGCTACGGACGGGGCGGGCGAGTTTCGAAATATTCACTTGGGAAGTCCGCAGAGCGGCAGACTTCGCGGCGTGAGCTGAGTGACTCCATGAGTGAAGAGAAAAACAAAGATCGATCACTCAGAGCTGACGAGAGAGGAGCATCTGGTTCGCCTCCAGCACTTGACCTAAGTAACGTGCCCGCTCGGGCGAACTTGAACGAAACAGCCTTTTTCTTCCCGCACTTGGTTTCCAATAAGAACGGGGAAGTAAAACTCGAATTCACGATGCCCGAGGCACTCACCGAATGGAAATTCCTCGGCTTCGCTCACGATGGGAATCTGAGCGCTGGATTCATTCAAAGCAGCACGGTCACGGCGAAAGAACTGATGGTGCAACCAAATCCGCCCAGGTTTGTTCGCGAAGGCGATCAACTTGAATTCACGGTCAAGGTCACTAACCAGTCTGCGCAAGGTCAAAGCGGAAAAGTCCGACTTACCTTTGCAGACGCGCGCACCGATTCCGATGTGAACAAACTATTGGCGAACATCGACTTGGACCGCGAATTCGAGATCGCCTCGAAACGCTCCAAGAGCTTCTCGTGGAAGATTAAAGTGCCGGATGATATGAGCTTTATGACGTACACGGCAGTCGCGTCGACGGGAACATTATCCGATGGAGAGAAAGGGTACTTGCCAGTATTGTCGCGACGTATTCTGGTCACCGAGTCTCTGCCGCTTCCGATTCGCGGGCCGCAAACTCGCGAATTCGAGTTCAGTCGTCTCACGACGTCGGGAAAATCTAACACCCTGAAGCATCAGTCGCTCACCGTGCAAATGGTCTCGAATCCATCTTGGTATGCCGTCATGGCTCTTCCTTACTTGATGGAATATCCGCATCAATGCAGCGAGCAGACCTTCAATCGACTGTATGCCAATTCTCTGGCGCGGCACATCGCGAATTCGAATCCGAAAATCCGCAGAGTCTTCGACCAATGGCGAAACACTCCGGCGCTTGATAGTCCGCTGCAACAGAACCAGGATCTGAAATCTCTAGCGCTGGAGGAAACTCCGTGGCTGCAGGATGCCGAAAGCGAAGCTCAAGCTCGCCGCAATGTCGGGATCTTGTTCGACGAAAATCGGCTCAATGACGAAACGTCGCGATTGATGCGACGCTTGGCGGAGCTGCAGACTGCTGACGGCGCCTGGCCCTGGTTCCCCGGTGGCAAGGGGGATGACTACATCACGTTGTATATCGTGACTGGATTTGGTCGCATGCGGCACCTCGGCGCGGATGTCGATGTGGCATTAGCAGTCAAAGCACTTCAACGACTCGACGGTTGGCTCGATACTTACTATCGAAACATTAAGGCTAAGGATCGACATCTAAACCATCTCACGACGACCGTCGCTTTGTATTTGTACGCGCGAAGTTTCTATCTCGAAGATCGACCGATCGCAGCGAATCACAAAGAAGCGGTCGATTACTTCTTGAGCCAGGCAAAGAAATACTGGTTGGAATTAGACAATCGGCAATCACAGGCTCACCTTTCCTTGGCTGCGAAACGATTTGGCGATCTCGAGACGGCCAAGGGAATCATGAACTCCATCAAAGAGCGCAGTGTTAGCACCGCAGAGCTTGGCATGTTTTGGCGAGATACCGAACGATCTTGGTGGTGGTATCGAGCTCCCATCGAAACGCAGGCGATGATGATCGAAGCTTTCGATGAAGTAATGAATGACCAGCAGGCAGTTGAAGAGTGCAAAGTGTGGTTGTTGAAACAGAAGCAAACGCAGGATTGGAAAACTACCAAGGCCACTGCCGATGCCGTTTACGGCTTGTTGCTCCGCGGCACCGACGGTTTGGCGTCCGATGCACTTGTCGAAGTCAGCCTCGCTGGCCAGGCGATTAAGCCCGAGAATGTGGAAGCTGGAACTGGCTTTTACCAACAGCGATTCGTTCGCAATGAAATCAAACCGCAGATGGGCAAAGTGACCGTCGCGAAGTCGGACGAAGGCGTCGCGTGGGGAAGCCTTCACTGGCAGTACCTCGAAGACATGAGTAAGGTCACCGCCTACGACGGTACTCCACTGAAAGTCAAAAAGGCTTTGTACGTCAAGCAGAATACGTCCGAAGGACCGACGCTCGTGCCCGTGACCGGTGCGCTTTCCGTCGGCGACGAACTCGTAACTCGGATCGAATTGCGGGTCGATCGCGACATGGAATATGTGCACATGAAAGACCAACGCGGCGCGGGTACCGAGCCAGTGAACGTCTTGTCTCGGTATCGTTATCAAGATGGACTTGGGTATTACGAGTCGACTCGCGACACCGCCAGTCACTTCTTCATCTCGTACTTGCCGAAAGGCGTCTACGTATTTGAATACTCAGTCAGAGTGCAACACAAAGGCCAGTACCAATCCGGCATAACGAATGTTCAGTGTATGTACGCTCCCGAGTTCAACAGTCATTCCGAGAGTTTCAAGCTGAGCGTTGAGTAGGGTTGTTGGGCGTAGGCCAAACGAGTTACCTCCTCACTCAATTCGCTTTGGGGCTGGAATCTACCCTGCGCCCACGCGGCCGCCCAACCAAAAGCAAACAAGACAGCAGCGATAAGGAAATAGTCCTGACCCCTTTGATTTGTCGCCAGGACGACGAATAGAGCAAGGTGCATTTGAGGTTTAGAATGCACCCGGAATTGACTAGCCGAATGTTTGAATTAACAAGCTCATCAATTCCTTGTTCTTGTGATCGAACGTAGCGGCTTGTGTGTTTTGTCCGTATCGAATATGGACTTGCAAAAACCTATTCTCACCAGTGAGGATATAGTT
>JBLHLE010000437.1:0-6404 GCA_047620805.1 Pirellulaceae bacterium | reverse complement strand
GAAGCCAATGGGCACGACGATAACGTCGGTGACTTTTTCCTGCTCGTGAATCTCGCGGATGTAATCACAGACGTCGGGTTCGAGCCACGGTTGCATCGGTGGACCGCTGCGACTTTGATAGACCAGCGAGTAGTTCTCGTGGCTTGCTAGTTCGGCCAGCAGTCGCGTGGCTTCGGTTAACTGGTCGACGTAGTTGCAGCCGCTGGCCATCGACAGAGGGATGCTGTGGGCGGTAAAGATGAGTTTCGTGGCGCCCCGCCGCTCCGTGGGGATCTTCGCTAGTGCGGCTTTAATGTCATCACTGATCGGTACCAAGAAGCCAGGGTGGTTATAGAACATCCGCAGCTTGTCAATCTCTGGCGCGCCGTCGCCAACTTGCTCGCGCGCCGCGATGACATTTTCGCGATACTGGCGACAACCCGAGTAAGAACTGAACGCCGATGTGAACAGCGCCAAAGCTCTTTTGACACCGTCCGCTTTCATTTTTTCGAGAGTGTCGGGCAGCAGCGGATGCCAGTTGCGGTTTCCAAAGTACACTGGCAGATCGATATTGTTGTCGGCCAGTTCTTTTTCCAGGGCTTCGATGAGATTGAGATTTTGTTGGTTGATGGGACTGACGCCGCCGAACTGTTGGTAATGTTTCGCGACTTCGAGCATGCGTTCGCGGGGAACATTGCGGCCTCGAAGCACGTTTTCCAAAAAGGGCATCACGTCATCTGGACCTTCCGGTCCACCGAATGAAACGACGATGATCGCGTCGTAATTCTCGCTCATAGTTAGGTTCTTCCCGTTTCGTACCGCAGTAGATATTGCAGTAGATATTGCAGTAGATATCGCTTCAGGTTGACGATCTTGGCAGTATTAGTATATCGAGTGTTTCGCGAGGCGACTGGGACCCGTCGAGCATTTTTTACGTCACGCCATTCTGAATACTGGGTCTATAAAAGAATTCGTGAGTCAATGATGCCGTCTTGCAATAGCTGCCGCCAAGTCGCAGTTCACAATTTTGGATCCGATCGGACACTGTAGCAATCGGCGACGCGTTGCCAACCCGCCAAAATCGGAACGCGCACGCAAGTGGATTCGAAATGAGGACTTGGCCTGCGCGAACGGGTTACAGCTGGTAGCCTGTTTGCTTGGCGAGAGCCACAATTTCAATGAACCTTTTTAGCGTGCAATCGTCCTTGTTTTTGCACGAGCAAGTAATGCTCGGACTTCTGCTAGGAATGAATCATGACAATGCTTCGACACGACTATCGCCACTCTTTATATCAAGCACGACTTGGCTCAAGCCGGTACGTGTTGCGGCATTATTAATCGCATTTGCGATTCGATCGTATCCCGCGTTATGAGCTTTTGGGCATAACGCCAAAGCATCTACAACTACGCGACTTACCAGTGCCTAGAAGAACTGTCGGGCACAAGAACGCTCGGCCCGCTCGGCCGTAAGTCTGAGGAGTTCCGCGTCCCAATTTTAGTATCGCGTTCACGACTGAATGGCTCGGTAGGCAATTGGCAGACCAGCTCGGCTTAAACCCGAGGATGTGTGGGTTCGAACCCCACCCGAGCCACTAACCTTATTGTCCGTAGGCTGGGCATTGGCGAGCCCAAGTGACTGTAAATCACCCGACGAAGGAAGTGCTTGTGGTGTGGGAACTCAATCTGGCTGTAACCCAGATGCCCTCGGGATAGGCGGTTCGATTCCGTACACTTCCACTCAACGGTATGCAATTACGATGGAATTGACGCAACATGCTATCGTTAATGAAGTTTCGCTGATGTTGACACGTGTCAGCGCCGAACTATAATATTGTGGATATGGCTCGTTCATCTCATCCAAACAAAGAAATCGAGAAAGCAATTAAATATGCCGAATCGCTCGGATGGCGATTCAGGACGAGCAACGGGCATGCTTTCGGAAGGCTGCTCTGTCCGCAAAACACGCGTGCAGGATGTGCTGTAAGTATCTGGTCCACTCCTCGGAATGCCGATAACCACGCGAGACAAATCCGTAACGCTGTGGATAAATGCGCACATGAACCTTGAGAAATCCGATGCAAGAGAACCAAAACAAATGTGAACAAGAATTTGACTTTGCGCTTGTGTTAGATTGCGCCCATTGCGAACTAACAGAAGAACTTGAGAATTCGCTATATGATGCAGGATGTGACGACGCCACGATTAGCATTTTGTATGGTGCAGTCGTGCTGGAGTTCTCAAGGATTGCTACATCGTTCAAGGACGCCATTTTGTCAGCTTTTGCAGATGTTGAAAAAGCGGGATGCCGAGTGGCGAGAATTGACACATGCAATTTAGTGACACAAGCTGAAATTGCTCGACGAGTGAATCGGTCTCGTGAGACGATCCGACAGTATATTAGTGGTGATCGTGGCCCAGGAGGTTTTCCACCCCCGGTTTGTTACCTTCGCGAGGACAAGCCACTCTGGCAGTGGTGTGCCGTTGGTTCTTGGCTGGTCCAGAACAACATGATTCGACAAGAAGTGCTTGACGAAGCCTTAATCATCGACATCATCAATATGTCGCTTGAAATCAGCCATCATCGCGAAGGCCGACCGGAATTAGTGGCTGAGCTAACTGATGCAATCATGAATGGTGGTTGCTGTCCAGACTAAGGCACGAAGGTCCAACTAAAAACGCTTACATTACACTTACGCAGCCGCAAAAACATTGCGACTGTTTCAATTTATTGAATTCCAATCAAGACGAATTCATAAATCGAGTGTCTCCGCAGTGCTTCTTCGAACAGCTTCTAGCTCGGCAATAAGCGAATTCGGATCGTGTTGAAGGTCGTGAATCCGGCGAATTGCTTCGCAGTAGTCGTCCAATAATTGGCGAGTGACGCCGCTTCCATTAAAAACCGTGGCTTTCCTTGGCTGCTCCATTAGTAGCATTCGAGCCGCCATACCGCTCGCTTGACGATTGATGCCAAACATTCGCCGGAACAGACCCGGTGGGATTTTCCCGAAAATCGAAACGCAAGCCGGAGCCACTGATATTCGCCGTCGACTTTGCTTACTGTTTACTCGAATCGAGGCACGATTCCACCTACTCAAAACTGGTTCCACCAACTGCCAATTAACGCACCTCAAGCCGCATCACAACCATTGCTGAGTGACATCTTCAGCCAGTGCAATTAACATTTCCTCGAATTCCTCGTCTATTTCCGCCTCGAATAGACTGCAATTTAATTTGACATCCTCAAGTCGACGAACTTGACGAAAGTTAAGAGGAATGTCATCTCGGTCGGTCGGTTCAGCTTGCTCGATCAGCCCTCCGACTCGATCAGCCCCTTCGTTTTGAGCAGGCCACTGTTCGACATGCGCGCCGATTCCAAGATCCATGGGAGCGAATGCCGGCTGATAAATGACACCTAACCCAAAGTTGTTACTGAACCCCGTGAAGTCGAAGACACTTATCCCGTCGTCGTGATTCAAGTCAACATAGCGCGGAGCACGTGGAACAATGATCGTGGAAACACCGAACCAGTAGCTGAAAGTTGTGAAGTCGAAAACGGACACTCCCTCATCTCCGTTCCAATCGGCCCCCAATATATAAAACTTGTTGTCGCTGTCTCCTGCATAAGCGAAGTCGCCACCTGCGTCACCATCGCCGTCACCATCGAGATTATTGCCAACGACATCAGTGACCTCGTCGCGAATATCCAGTCGATAGACGCCCTCAGCGAGTTCCCCGGGAGCGAACGTGAGAACGACCCGCGCCCCGTTTACCGAAAAGTGCTGTGGCTCGAGAACAAACTCCTGATCCTGTTCCGCAGGACCATCTACACCTAGATTCGTCAAACTAAAATCTTCAACCGTAGCAGTTATGTCTTCGCTAAAATCGATCGTCAGCGACTCGATCGAGCTACGTTGACGCATCCAAGAGCTCGGCGCATCACCTTTTGGGAGGTCGGGAGGGTCGATCAATTCGGCGTTTATCGAAACCAGAGCAACCACCGGAGGAACGGTTTCCACTGGACTGTTAACCGTAACGACGAGTGTATCCGAGCCAACCAGTCCGTCGTTGTCCGTAACCGTCAACGTCACAGTGAATACACCTTCGGAAACGAAAGTATGACTTGGCGCCAACGTTGAATTGTCAGTCGTCCCATCGCTAAAATTCCACAACAAGGAGTGGGTATCCGTAAGACCAGGATCATTAAATGAGCCCGCAAATTCGATCAACTGTCCTTCGACAACCGTTCGATTCGAGCCTGCGTCTACCACTGGAGCAAGGTTGTCCACGGTGAACGTCAACGTATCGCATGCCTCTACGCTTTGATCGTCCAGGACGCATACCGTCACCGTGAACTCACCGTCATCCGCGAAGACATGACTGGCCGAAACCGCGTCGTTCGCTTGGTCGACACTGGCGTTTGATGTAGGTGTACCGTCGCCCCAGTTCACGGTTGCAGTATGATTGCCACCATCGGGATCAGCATAAGTTGCAGGAGCGAGCGAAACGGTTCCTCCCTCGTCAACAACTTGATTCGCTCCGGCAGCGACGACAGGTGGGAAGTTTTCAGTCAGATCTGAAACGTTGATCGTAAACATCTCTTCGAGAGAGAATCCAAAGGAATCCGTTGTCCGAACTCGAATTGAATAGCTGGCCTTTGTCTCAAAGTCGAAGACTTCGACTGTTCGCAATTCTGCCCCACTCATAGCAAAGCTGGCGTTGTCCACATCGCCGCTGCCGCCCACCAGGCTATACGTAAAACTATCTGCGTTGTCTGGGTCAACAGTACTGAATGAACCGACAGTCGTTCCCGCCGCTACGTTTTCGCTTACGCTATTGCTGCTCAGCTGAAGGTCCGTTGGCGGGTTCTCGTCAACCGCAAGAAACTCAACTGTCCCAGTGAACCTTTCGTCGAGAACTCCGATGTCCAAGGTGGCGGTCGGACTGCCCGCAACGATTCTTACCAGATTTGTTGGATTAGTAAATTCGATCGGCGCAAAACTGGCATTGGCACTACGGAGTCGCAAACGCCCGAATTCACGTGGATCAGCATCTTCCAAAATCAGCTCGTCGGCGATGTTCGGCGCGAGGTAAAGGGAGAGGATTTGAGCTTCGGCGACGATGAATTCGGTAATCTCGATCCCGGACCAATTCACAATTGGCACATCCACATCGTCGATTGGATCCAACCGTACATTGCCATTTCCGTTCTCGAGAAAAGCTGCCTCCAGCAACGAATAAGTTCCGCCAAGGATTCGCAACGAATCGTCCACCCCACTTCCGCCAGCAAACTCAAATTCATCGGGACGAAATAGATTCGCAGAAAAATCTACGGTGAAGGCGTCGACTCGATCGTCGGGACCGACAAGTGAAACTTCGGCGCCTTGGCTCTTGTCGGCAAAGAATACTTCCTGAGATCCCGATGAAACGAACAAGCGTTCATCGTCCGCGAGGATGAGATGGCCAATGGGCTCTGAGTCGGGTAGCCCCGTCGCATCAAAAACAATCGGTTCGTCGGACAAGATCAGTCCACGACCATCTTGCTTTTCAAACGCGGCGCCATCCAATTCAAATAAGACGACCTTGAAATCTTCATCCCCCTCCAACTCGGCATCGCCGTTGATGGGAACTTGAACTACCCGATCCGTGTTATCGTGAGCCAGCCAAGTGAGAATGCCAGAAACGTGATCGTAATCTCCGTCTCCCTGTGTTGCCGTGCCGTCTTGCGTCTCAAAAGAAACGGAAACTGGCTCATCGTGTTCCCGTGTCAGTGAAACGATGAACTCCGCGTGGGTTACCCCACTCTCACCTTCCACAATCACTGGATCGGAAATTGTAATCAGTGGCGGCAAGATAATGTGTGGGGAAGCATCGGCAATTCGTTGCTGTAACGCTGCTCCACTAAAGGCTGCCACTGCGGCTGCGGGCGTCACCGTACCGTTCGCCAAATCCCGTAATTGCTGTGGTAGCTGTGCTTGGGCAACCACCTTGTACTTGTTGATTTCGGCGAGGAATTCAGCGGGAGTCGCAAAGTCTACAAGCCGCAGGGCTGACAGACCGTCCAGAACATTCGAAATCATCGACACGGCGGCATCGCCAATTTCGCTGGTCGCTTCAATGCCGAATTCGGTTAAACCAATTCGCCCGGCAACTCCCTGCACGATACTCCTGACGACTGTTCCCGACGAGAGTGCCAGCTGACTGTTCGGCTGCTCGATTCGGAGCGCGAGATCATCATAAACGATATCTCCGAGAGTTAGTTCATCGAACATATCCTCCGACGCCTTGGCGAAAAACGCACTCGTCTCAATGACGAATGAATTCAAGGTTGTCAACGCGACGTAAGCGCTGGCGGACAACGCATCGGCCGCAGTGGTATCGGCCAACAAATCATCACTGGATATGCTGATACCGGAAATGCCAAAGGC
>JBLHLE010000436.1:0-6420 GCA_047620805.1 Pirellulaceae bacterium | reverse complement strand
AATTCTATTGTTTGGCTTTCCGCCGGCTGGAGCAGTGCTGAGTAACAGAACCGAGTAGCCCCCGCTACTGACCAAGCGCTACTGACCAAACGCTACTGATCAAACGCTACTGACTAGACTAGTAAAGCACCTTGCCGCCCACGGATCCGATTCCAGAAAACAACACCTCATCGGTATCTCGCACTGAATACAAGGGCGTGATACCGAACTCGGCCCGCAGCTGATTACCTTGCGTGTCAGTCAACAAGTACTGGCCGGGAGCTTGATTTTCGTCCTCTTCCACTCGGTAAAACATCGGCAAGCCGCTGAGCTTTAGCGTTCCCGTTGTCTCCAAATCCCATTTCTGTTCTTGAAACCGTTGAGCCAAGCAGATGGTGACAAGCGGAGCCGCCGTCGTCCAAGGTTCTGGAGCCGAGGGCGACAACTCTTCAAACGCGAATCCATCAACTCGCCCATGCCTGGAACCGTAGGGAAGGCGAAACAAATACTTCGGCCAGACGACACAAAGTC
This sequence comes from Pirellulaceae bacterium, assembly GCA_047620805.1. Taxonomy (GTDB): domain Bacteria; phylum Planctomycetota; class Planctomycetia; order Pirellulales; family Pirellulaceae; genus JBLHLE01. The sequence goes on along the minus strand of JBLHLE010000436.1, from coordinate 5,910 downwards.
GCCCGGCCCCCGGGGAAGATCGAAGCGGCTTCCAACTATCAACAGCGGACTCGGATTCCCATGTCTCTCGATCGGCCTCCGCTCCCGCCACGACAGTGAACTGTCCCGCAGTAGCCAGCTGACTCAAGCGCGCCAAAGCATTCACATCTTCTTCGTTGGGACCAAAATCGAACATACTACCAACAACACTCCATGGCTTTGCACCAGGCGTCTTGACCGTCTGCTCGACGAGAATCCGATTCAGGTGTGATACGGCGAGTGTTTCAGATTCCAAATCGCTCCGCAATTGTTCGTTCGACATGTCGAGCATAAAGACCTGTAATTGCCCACTCGTCTCGATCGATCGCACGACTCGATCAATGGAGCGCCAACTGGCCTCCAATTTGCGAAAACTGGACTGGTGCAAGATGCTTTGCATCACGCGTTCGGTGACTTTGTCGACCAGATCGGTTAGTTCGTCCACTCGGGGATCTACTTTCTCGATCTTGCTTGAGGCTACGATATCACCAATCATGCTCGTCCAATCCGTCTCGTCGCTATTGTCAACCGAAGTCTCTAAAACCGAGTCGAACAAACCTTCGGTGGAATACGCGGGATTCACTTCCGAATCGTCTGCGGGGCCATCTGCTGCAGGGCCATCGGCAGCAGGGCCATCGGCAGCAGGGCTGTCTGCTGGGGACTCGCTAACCGCTTCCTTCGATTCGGGAATCGCAGGCTGCGCGTCTGCCCAACTCAGAATTTTCGTCGCCGCAGCGGCGAACAGATTGGGATTCTTCAGCTGTCGACGAAGTTTCCGCATTTCCGCGAAAACTTCCAATGACTCGAATAATTGGTCTGGATGGAAATCGTCGAGCGAAGTGGGGCAGAATGAAATCGGCGAGCCGTCGATTGAGGACAGCAATTTGTCGATGCGTGGCGCCATCGCTGCCAACAAAATATCGCATGTATCTCGATCGACTTGCTTCGGTTGGAGCGAGGAAATTTCCTGCGAATTGTCGCCGCTAAAATCGCCGATCAGAAGGATCCGGAACGGATCGCCCGGGCTCCGCGGTTCCTCGCCCTCGATCGACGTTCCAAACTGAAAGCCTCCTAGGTTGATCTTATCCATAACCAATTCTCCTGCAGTGTTGGATGTTAGTGAAAGGGGTCGGGAGGGACGGGAGTCCTATCAGCGCGAAGCCCAGAATAGCCGGAACGGCCGGCGCATCGTACTATCGGCTCCTATCCCTTTCATGGCGAAGTATGCGACTCCCAAATCAGAGTTGAACGAAGCATTGGGTCGACGAAATTCAGGGCAGCGATTCGTCCGTCACGATGTGCTTCAATCCCATGTCTCGCAATGTTTCGCCGAATTCTGGTTTGGCGAATATTTGCCACGTTCCGGGAAGATCGGGGATCTCCATCAACACGGCCGCTATGACATCGCCAAGCAGTATGTCCGAGTAACTTGAATCTTGAAACGCGAGGAATTGACACAAAACAACTGGCCAACAATATCCCGTCACACCACCCTCTTCGCTGATCCCGGGGAACTTCGCATGAATCAGTTTTTGCAGATGCTCGAGCATTCCCGCTTCGTTGTAGCCAAGGTAAATGATCGCGGCATCATTATCCCACGCGTCATCGAGAATATTCGCATGGGCAGTATAAGTTTCTTCTTTCACCAATACCGGTCCATAGGTTCGAGCGACATCCGGCGGAAGCCAGTCGAAGAGCGGAATCGCATTCGAAAACTCGTCCGGTGTCTCCTGGCCAAACTTCTGAAAGTGAACTGACATCACCGACTCGAATCGGTCTGCAAAAAGCTGTACCAACGAAGAAGGCTTGAATAGCGACTCGTCTTCAACAACTGGACCGCGGAAGTTTACCAAGCCCGTGTTACATTCTTCGCTCGTGAACGTCAGCATCTCCGGACTCGAAGCTGTCAGGTTTCTTGAATTGTCTACCACGATTTTGGGCGCAGCAGGCTGAGCTTGGGGTGCTGCAGCGATTGGTGAAATCGGACTAACGGGAGGCACCGAATCTTGCTGGACCGGGGAAGGGCTTAGAGGGCCATCGAAAGGAGAATCGAAGTTGTTTCCGCTCGGCGGAGCGACTGGCGGCGGTGCTGATACGGGAGGCGCTGACGGCGCACTCGACGGCGCACTCGCCGGCGAGTCGGCTTGAGCCTCACTAAAGTCAAAGGGACTATTGAAGCCACCGCTACCAGTTAAGTTTTCTGGCGTGGAAGGCTGCCCCAAGTTTGACGCCGCCATTTCACCTTGCAATGGTGACATGTCCATATTGCCGCCGGGCAAAACGATCTTCTTCGTCGATTTTTCGATGTCGGTGATTTCGATTTGAAACTGAGTCTCGCCAGCCAACACAATATCGCCATCGTTCAGCGGACTTTGCTTAACGTACTGATCGCCGACTTTCGTGCCGTTGGTGCTGCCTAGATCTTCGAGCACACACTGACTGCCGTCATTGGCAATCGAAAAGTGCTTACCTGACATATGCTGGTCGGGCTCGATGCTAATATCTGCCCACTGCGTTCGCCCAAAGGTCAACATTTGTTGGTTCACCAAAACCAACGTCTGCCCCTTCATCGGTCCGCTGGCAATCGTGATCTTCACTCGCATATCGTGCCATCCTAGTCTGATTTCACCTGTCATCAGTGGAACATAACATTTCGACAGGCCGATAGGTTATTTCTAATGAACGACTTGAAGCGGGACAATCGAAGGCATGAGAATCCTTGGAAATTCATTAAAGTATCCCTGTTGATAATCCCATTTTCTTCTCACCAGAACTGCCTTCCACCCAAACTTCTTTCCACACTGTGTCATGTAAGTTATTACGTACAAAGAGTTTTAGGAGATTTAGTTATTTTCCACAATATCGACAAGCCGAGAACTCGGAGTCCGATAGATTTTTGCTTCTTGCAACGATTTTGGCGAATAATCTGGTCTTCTCTAAACACTATTGGAACAAAGAACCGACGATAAAAAGGGTCTTATTGTATTTTCTTGATAACGAGGGGAGCTCCAATATGGAACGCATGACCTTGAGTTCAATCGTCTTGCATCCATTTCGCTGTGGATTCGTAGGCGGCAGTGCGCTGACGATAGCCAGCCTAGCCTTTGCATTGGGGACATTTCAGTTTGCCGCCGCGCAAGCTCCCCAACCAGCTCCTGAAGAGCCTGCAATAACAGCTACTAGCAGCCAAGTTCCGTGGCAAGTGGACCCGTCTTCAGCAACGCTGAACGGACCCACGCGTCTCAGTCCAATGGTACCACTGCGTCACCAGAAAGAAGTTGGATCTCAATTCAAGTTGCAGCAAATGCAACCACAATTGAAGCTGCAACGTCTTCCGAACATCGCACCTACGGAAAATCAGGCGGTCTTACCGCCAACTCGCTTGGCTCCCCTTCCCAAGGTTGGCTCAGCTCCCCGGTCACGTCGAAACCTGGATTGGCGAAGTCCGCTGGCCCCTCGCCAACAGGTCTATTATCAAGCACAAGCTCAACCAAATCCACCGGCAACAAACCCTCCTGCTGGAGTAGTAGAACGTGCACCCATGATGTCCAACAACAATCAAATTGAGCAGTTGGATAGCCCAATTGGATCGATCGCCGATTTGTTGTTGCGAGCGAAATTCGCAGATACGCAGGAGGAGGGACTGCCCGAGAATCTGGCGATTACGAATATGAAATTCCAGCCGACCGATCAGGGTGAACTTTCAATTCGCAACGCCATTCGTATTTCGGGTCGGGAGCAAACAGCCATGTGGGGAGGTGCCGACTATACCTGGGTTGCACCGAACTTCTCACACCAACCGCTGTACTTCGAACAACCGAACCTCGAACGCTATGGGCATCATCACGGTATTTACCAGCCCGCGATTTCGGGAGCACATTTCTTCTCGTCGGTCGCGTTGCTACCGTACAAGGTTGGTGCCTATCGGCCGTGCGAAGAAATCTACACCTTGGGACACTATCGCCCCGGCGATTGCAATCCGCACCAATACAACTGGCTTCCATGGAGCTGGCGTGGCGCGGTTTTCCAAGGTCTTGCTGTGACTGGGATCAGTGTCATACCATAAGCGCTAATTGGCTGACGGCTCCGATCGAACAACAACAACGCGTCGAGAAACCCGGCGTGCAGATCTTGCCACCTACAGTCGAAACCGGAAGGTTCTTTGGAGGTATTCTCCAATTCGGTTGGCGAGCGTCTCGGGCGGCAAGATCAATTTAGTCACGGCAAGATTGCCATGTCTTTTGAAGGTCGGTTGATCGTTTAGCCGCACGGTTAAACGATAGTGAGCGCCGATCGGTTTCGGTCGGCCGTACTCGTCTCTTTCGTAAGGTATGGCCCCTTGAACTACGAACTCCGCTGGCAGTACCTTCAGCGGTTCGTCTTCAATACGGACAACTACGCCGTCGAGACTCAGGCTCGGATCTAGCGCCATGCGAAGTCGAGCATTGGAGTTCAGTTGAATCAGCGGCATGATCTCTTCGGGCACGATTACGACGGCTTCGACTTCCGTAGTCTCTCCCACAATGCACAACAACTCGCCGCGTTCGACGCGACATCCACGATTGGTCTCATCCAATGGTTCCCCACTCCAGACGGGGAGGCGCGCACCATCAGCGGTAATTTTGCCACGTTTTCTTCGCGCCATTACAATTCCGTTCAGCGGCGCCTGGATAGTTGACTCACTCAGCACATCTTCAAGCTGGTCAACTTGTCGGAGGAGATCGCGCAGCACGACCTCCGCGGACTCAAGTTGTTGAATTGCCAAGTCGTCGCCAATTGCGCGACTGCGGAGGTTTTCGATTCGCAGCTCTTGCTCCTGTCGACGAGCTCTTAGTTTCAGCAATTGAATTTCAAGCTCCGCGTTCTTGACGACTGCGACCGTATCCCCCACTTCGACACGCTCGCCAACAGCGACAGCTTCGACAATGCGACCGGCAACCGGCGCGTAAACGCTGTGAACTCCCTGGAATTGCACTGAGGTGGGCGCCTTGAACCAGCGGGGCAGTGGCACCGTGAATGCAGCCAAGAGTAGACCGCCGACTCCCGCGACGACAACAGCCAGTCGCGTCCAACGAACACGTGAGTTCATCAATACCACCACCGTTCTTTTTAATTGAATCAACCAACCAAAAACCATACCTGAAAGCACTAAGGCAATCAAAAACTGGGCAACGACCACTAAATCTTGAGACTTAGCAAACTGATAAATCGTCCACATGATTGCGGACAACACGAAGACTCGATACACGGTTGCCGAAGCACCATACAAACTTAACAGGAAAACCGACCGGTCCAATTTAGAGACGGGCGTGTCGGTGAATACGAATCGACGCAACGGATACGTTAGTGCTTCCCGAGCCTGTGCCGATAGATTCGGCACATCCAACAGATCGGCGAGAATGTAATAGCCATCGTAACGGAGCAGAGGGTTACCGTTCATCAGTATCGTGTTGACGGAACAAACAATAACGATATTGGTTGCCACGGAATGAATCAGCCCTGGCTCACTGAACCACCACACAAAAACCGCCAGAGTGGCGAGCATCATTTCGACATAGATGCCCGCAGCCGTGATCATGACGCGTTTCCATTTACTTGGAATCATCCAGGCGTCGGAAACATCACAGTACAAGCACGGCGTAAAGACGAGCAGGATCATACCCATTTCGTGGCAGTGGCCGCCGAAATGCTGACAGGCCAAGCCGTGCCCCAATTCGTGAAGGATCTTAACGATGGCCAGGCTAAGCATGAGCCAAATTAAGTTTTGCCCGCTCAGCAATGCAGAAACAGTTGGAAAGTCGCTATAGAATTCACGAAACTGGCTAACGACCAACGCGGTCGCCGAAACTGCTGTTGCCAGGGCAAACACGGCAAACAATGGGTGGAACATTA
>JBLHLE010000435.1:0-6424 GCA_047620805.1 Pirellulaceae bacterium | reverse complement strand
GGACTCTCGAAGACGGGTGGATTCGCGTTCCGTTGGCAATGCAGAGTGCCAGTATTGGCGGTGAGGTTGCAATTACGGGCGACGCTCGTTGGTTGATTGAACTGCAGGATGGACACATTCTGTGGATCAACTCGACCAAGGACTCCGAGTACAAAGCAACACTTAAGTTTGTGGTGCCTGTCGAAAAGCTAGATGACGACATTCGGTTGACCATTCAGGCTCCCAAATCGCCCTCGTGCAAAACGACAGTTAATTTCCCAACTAATGTAAAAACGGTAGTGTTCGACGATTCCGGTCCGAACCAGATCGATGGCGACACATTCCGACCGCTCGCAATGCAAGATCACAAAGTCGAGCTCACCAATACCGGCGGACTAATTCAGCTGGTCGGTCGAACGACAGCCCAGGCGGCCAAGGCGACATCGATTGTCATTACTGCCACGGGCGATCTCAAGGTTTCTGTTGTCGGTACTGCGAGGCTTCTCGACATTGAAGCAAAACTAGAGATGCGCAGTTTCGGCGGCGAGATGACTTCGTTTAGTGTGCAGCTTCCGCCACAGATGGAATGGTCGCCAACCAATGTTCGCGACTATACCGTGGAAGTGTTGAAGGACAGTGGTGCTGGCAAGCAGCTTTTGAAAGTGACGTTGAACAAGCCGACGAACGGCCCCGTAGATATCCAGCTGCGCGCCTCCAGCGCTCAAGGTGTTGCACTAGAACAACTCGTTGAACTGGGCGGGTTCCAAGTGATGGAGGCCGTGCGGCAAAATGGCAAAATCAAAGTCGTCGTCGAGGGTGATTATCTGCTGGATTGGACTCACAATTTCAGTATTGTTCCAGCGGACTCGATGGATAACATGGCAACTCAATTCGAGTACATTTCGCAGCCTTGTTCATTGAAAATGCGACTCCGTTCAAAACAGCGTCGTATCGCAGTGGATGCACAACACATCGTCTACCTGGGGGCCGAAAATGCGAATTTGGTTTCGACCCTCAAATATCAAATCGAAGGTGTGAAGGTAGTGGAGTTGGAAATCGACCTCGAGGGGTGGGTCATCGATCGCGTCATTCCCGATAATCTGGTCGATCCCGAAACACTGGAAGAGGTCAAAGGCATATTAAAGATTCCTTTATCGATGCAAAACCAGGCGTTGTCGCCAGGAGCGATTGAGATTCGGATTCAAGCACATCGCGCTGTAAACGGCGACGATGGCAGCGTCGATTTGTTAATGCCGCTGGTGACCGCCGATGAACATTCTCCCGCGTCGATCGTCATCGTTCCCGATGACAACGTCGAGTTGAATCCGACATTCGAGGCCTCGGCCGAGCTTCTAGAGGAGACGATTGTTCCGCAGGTTGAGTTGTTGGCGAGACAGCAAACTCCGCTATATTTCCGAACCCGGCGAGGCCAATCTCGCGGCCGGTTTGCGGGGTTGCTTAAACAGCGTTCGCGCGAGGTATTCGCGGAGTTGACAGCGGCGACCACAATTAAAGACGGTCTGGTCACGACAACGCAGAGTCTGGAATTCAGTATTCTCTACGAACCATTGGACGAGTTGATTCTCGACGTTCCGGCGCAGCTGCACAACGACGGGAAGATCAATTACTTCCTCGACGGTTCGCCCGTCAATCCCACCGAGTTAACCGAGTCGCTGAACAATCGAACAAAGCGTGTTGCGGTTGATTTGTTTTCCGCCAAGCGGATGGGACAACGTACTCTGCGAATTGTTCATTCTTTGCCACTTCCAGGAGCCGATCCCACCGGGCCGCAGCAACTTCACGTCCCGCTAGTGATTCCCGCGAACGATTACGTTACGAAGTTTCTCAAGAACCAAATCGAATTTGAAGTCAGCCAACCGTTGGTGGCCATTTCCATTGATGAACGCTGGTCGGAGCCGCCGAATTCCGCCAACACGCCGCCCGCCAATCGAGAGAGTCGTCTGACATTGGCAGCGTCCGACGCAGTCGAGTCGGTCACTTTAGAGTTGGCTACTCGTATTGTCGAGACGCTGCAAGGCACTGACGTCGCCATGCTCTGGCTGCAAACTTGGCAAGGCGAGAACAAAACGCGAAACCGAGCCGTTTTTCGCATCATGTCGTCGCAACGCGAATTGCAGATTCAGCTGCCAGCGGATTCGGTCGTTGACGATGCGGCGGTCGATGGTCATCGAGCCGACTACCAAACGACATCGGAGGGACTTCGAATCGCAGTCAAGAACATGTCCCGCGATAGCGAGCACGTGATCGAAGTGTGGTACTCCTATCCAGATGACTCACTTCGTAAAGGCCTGATAACACAGACACCCCCGACGATTATTGGCGTTGAACAATTCAAGTTGTTCTATTGGCATTTGGCGATACCGAAGAGCTTTCACGTACTGGCACACGCCGAAGACCTGACCCCGGAATTGGTATGGGCCTGGCGCGGAACTTACTGGGGGCCTCGAGCCAACCGTAGTGAAAAAGAACTCGAGCAGTTCTTCGGAGCGTCGTCGCAACAGACTCTACCGGATGCTACCAATCAATACCTCTATAGTGGATATGGGAATGTTCCCAGTGTTTCGGTCAGCACGGCATCGCGTACCAGTTTGATGCTTTCGTTTTCTGGTTTCGCAATGGCAGTGGTATACGGTTTGATGTATTTCCCGAACACGCGCAATGCATTCCTAATCGTGGCGGTGGTGGTCGCTTTGGTCGCGCTGTCTATCCTGTACCCTGAAGCGGCTAGTCTCGGGGCTCAGGCCGCAGTGTTAGGAGTTGCCCTTTCGATGCTCGGGTTTATCTTGGCCAAGTACATTGGCATCAAGGCTCCCAAAACGGCGCTATCGCAAAGCGGTGTATATCCCGCCATGGATTCGAATACCGTTGCGGGACCTGTCTTATATCCCGATGCCGATCCAACCGCGACTACTGCCACGGCTCGGAAGATTGCCCCCGTGGAGCCAAAACCATGAGCGGCAATTGCGGCACTGCCATTTCGGCTCGATGGCTTCGTCTACTGGTTCGAACTTGTGCCGCTTTGCTCGTTGGAAACGGACTCCTCGTTACTGTGGTGTGCGGGCAACAGGAGAATGCGGCGCCGGACCTCAAGGCGAAAGCCGAGCCCCCGTTTAAGATTCGCTCAGTCTATATTCACGAAGAGCAGCTGGCCACTTACTCTAAAGGTCACATTGCCGTTTCGCGCGCCGAATACCAACGATTGCTCAACGGCTTTCGCGCCGGCGATTCGGTTTTCGATAAAACCAAGACGCACATCCAGACCGCCAGCTACTACGCGCGCTTGCAAGACGATACCCTCGTCGACGGCAAAATGTTATTGGACGTTGTCAGCGAAAACGATGATCGACATCTACTCTCGCTGAATCCCTGTAATCTGGCGATCCACGAAGCGAATTGGTCGGATTTTGAGCGGATTACTCAGGTTGGCGGGATTCACGAACTTGGCTACGTAGTCGTGGTAGAAGGCGGCGGCGAGTTAATGGCGGAGTGGTCGCTGCGAGGGGCGATCACCACGACAGGAAATGCGACATTTGGGTTTGAGTTGCCCGCCAGTTCGCGTCACACCTTGATTCTCGATGTGCCCGACGGAAACGTACCAGTCGCCTCGGGAATCGTTGTGCAACCTTTCGTTGGACCGACTGAAACCGAGTTAGAACTGGTGCCTGTACCCCCCGCGCATAAGCGCTGGCTGTTGCAGGCCGGTGGACGTCGGAGTTTCGATCTTGCGTTTGCCAACTCAGAGGAAACTACCACGGATAAGCAGCTCGTGCTGTCGAAAGTCGATTCGTACTACGAACTCTCAAACCTGGGCTTGCATTTGGATGTCGACCTGAGTTTAGATGTCTACAATCGTCCACTAAACCGCGTGCGTGTTGCTTTGGACAAGCCCCTGCAACTCATTGCCGCCAAGATTGGCGAACAAGCCTTGCGGTGGTCTGCCAGTGAAAGTGCCGACCACATTCTGATCGACTTGCCAACTGAGATCGTCGGAACGGGGAATCAGATTCGGCTTACCGCAATTTGTCCCATAGAGATGGGTAAGACTTGGGCGCTGCCGCGGCTCCACCACTTAGATGCCGTGTGGCGCTCGGCCACGGCGCGCATTACGGTGCGGGAGCCGATCGAATTGGTGCGTCTCGACCCGCGAAAAGACTGCCGGCCGGCTGGCGTGAGCGTGGTGAGTGGACCACAAGCTGGTGAGAATCACGAGATTCAATTGATACGCGAGACCGCCGAATTTGATGTCGTGCTGGATCATGCGAAAGTCAGGGCGCGAGAACATTGCGTCGTCAATATCGGCATCTCAACGGACCAGCTAAACGCCACGGTGCATTCCGACCTAGTGGTTGTTCGCGGAGATTTGCGAGAGCTGTCGGGAGTCATTGATGGCGAATGGTCGTTAGAGAATGTCGTCTGCATCCCACCAGAGTTGATGGACGGCTACGATGTTCAAAATCAACGACTGGTCGTTCGCTTCCGCGAAGCGATCCGAGCGGGACGCACCGTTCGACTCAAGCTGATGATGTCGCAACAGCGAGCTCAAACACCGAGGAGCTTGCCTGTCTCGTTCTTTCGGCCGTTTTACTTCGACGAGACGTTGGTCGAGCAGCGTTTGATTGCCATGACGCCGAGCGACGGGTTTCGCTTGGCGATTTTTCAGGACGCGCTCGTCGATTATACGTTGCCCGCAAAATTGCCTGCGGAGACTTTGACCTTAGTCGACAACGCCGCCGCAGCCGTGCTTTTCAAAGACGGGGCAGCCGCCGACTTTTTGGCCGTCGAGTTGCAAGCTCACCTGCCGCAGTTTAGTGCCAACATCGAAGTCGATGCGCTCGTCGCAGCGCAACGCGATTCCGCGGGCACAGTCGAACAGAAAGTTCGTATACAAATCACCCCACTGTCAACTTCCGTGCGAGAATTTCGAGTCCAACTTTCGAACGTAGAAGTGGATGCGCAGTGGCAAATTGAAGGCGAGCCGCAAAGTGCGTTGTTGGCCACGCGAGTGGAGCAATTGGCGGATCGGCCAGGCTCAGGTAGTGAATGGCGGATTCAACTCCGCCGCCCGCGTTCCGAACCTGTTAACCTCGTCGCCAGTTTTACGCGTTCGCTTCCCACCACGCCGCTGCCCATCGCGTTGGGGACAGTACACGATGCAGTATCCCAGGTGGGGGTGCTGCGAATTCGAGCAAACGAGAATACCGCAATCGCGATTGATAACTTCGGACTTAAACCAATTCCTGCCGAATCGCGATCGGCATCCGAGTACTCGCAAGAAGTGGCGGTGTTTCGCTATGCACCCACGCGGAATGATCAGTTATCGGTTGTCGCGTCGCTGAGAGCTTCCGACGACCGCGCCGCGTGGATTTGGCGGAGCGAACTTAACTCTCGCTTTTTCGCTTCAGGGAGAGTGCTCCACGCTTGGCGTGCGCAAGTTGAAAGCCAAGGCCTGGGCGAGATTCGCTTTCGCCTCCCGGACGATGTTCGTATGGAAGTCGTCCTCGTCAACGGAATCGACGTCCAACCGCAACAAGAAAGTGGCACTTTAGTTGTTGCCTTGCCCGCCAATCAGAGGTATCCACATATCGAACTGCGATACTCGACGCAAAGTTCGATACTCGGAACGCGCGGCACAGTGGCCCCCGTTGTCCCGCAGGTCGATATTCCGATCGTCGATGGGCAATGGCGAGTCTGGTTACCGCCCGGGGTCGCTTCAACCAATCGAAGTGAATCCGAGTTTTCAAACTGGAGCGAAAGACTCTTCGCCGCGCTGCACAGGAAAGTCTTGTTTAGTCATTTTCGCAGTCTCCGAGTGCCCGATCTTTCTTGGCAAGGCGATCGGTGGAAACAAGGGCAAGCTGAGGAATTGTTGAGTCAATTCCTCGGTTGGTTGGGGTCTTCCGCTCTTTCGCAACCGCGTCAGCAATGGTCGATGATACTTCGCGACTACGAAGATTTATCTGCCAGTGACGGTTTCTCGGCGTGGCCAGAATTAGCCTTGGACCTCGATGAACTAAACTACATTCACTTCTTGCCCTCCAGTGAAATTGTCCAAGAGCCTGGTGGTGAGTCCGTTTCGTTGGGGGCCAAGATTCTCGCCCAAGCCAATGTCGCCGTGTTGATCGTCGATGGGACCGTAGTGCTTACTAGCAGTCGCCGAGTTGCCAATTTGGGAACTTCAGTATCGACGGTGTCCACTGCTTGGCTGGCCCGCGATGACATCGCAATAGGTCGACTTGTTTCGGCATCCGAATGGGAGGATGGCGAACGGTTTAGTCGGCAGCCTTGGAATAAGGCCGTGGGACGGAAGTACTCGTCAATTGGTGATCGCGGATGGACAATGGTTTCTGTTCCGCTAGTTCAGGATGACGATTCGGGCTCTGTTACGTTTGCGTATTATCGCCCAACCACGGTTTTCGCGTGCGGT
>JBLHLE010000434.1:0-6438 GCA_047620805.1 Pirellulaceae bacterium | reverse complement strand
AAAGACGGGAAAACTCACAGCGATCGGACAAACTCCAACCGAGCCCAATCCGCGAGCATTCAACATCTCCCCGTCCGGTAAAACGCTAGTCGCCGCAGGCCAAGACAGTGGAAAACTCGTCACCTTTCGGATCGACAAACGAACGGGGATGCTGAGCAAACTGAAAACCACGGCAATTGGCGAGCGACCGTGGTGGGTGCTGGTCGTCGACAACTAATGCCGTCTTTTGGTATCGTACTTTAGCACCGTACTTTGTGCCATCGTTCATCGAAAGCCAAACTTTCAGGCGATTCCGGTGCGGCAGCGCTTGAACTGATTGGCTTCCCCGTTTCAAATACATCATTACCAATTCCGAAAAACGCATTCCTTCAGGTTAGAACCATGAATTCACCCCAGATAAACCGTCGCCAATTCACCTCCGCAATCACAGCCGCTGGAATATGTGCCGCCACAGGTGGCTCGGCTTTGGCCAACGTCGAACTGAAAAAGAAGCTGGAGCTCGGCGTCGACAATTTTGCAGTTCGAGCAATGGGTTGGAAAGCGGAAGAGCTGATCGATTACGCTGCCAAGCTAAACGTCGACTCGATGTTTATCACCGACCTTTACGCCTTCCGCAGCTTGGAAGATAAAGCCCTCGAGGAACTCAAAAAGAAAGCGGACGACCTCAACATTAATCTTTACGTTGGAACTTGGAGCATCTGCCCAACTTCGACGCGTTTCAAAGATGAATGGGGTACGGCCGAGGAGCATCTGGCACTTGGAATTCGAGTTGCCAAGGGGCTGGGAGCGTCCTCGATCCGAGTAGTACTCGGTGGCCGCACGGACCGAACGACGGACGGCGGCATCGAAGCTCGTATAGAAGATACCGTCAAAGTGCTGAAAGCGATGAAGAGCCGAGCGGTGGACGCTGGCGTTAAAGTCGCCATGGAGAACCATGCGGGCGACATGCACTCGCTCGAACTCGTTCAATTGATTGAAGCAGCCGGCAAAGATCTCGTAGGCGTTAACCTCGACTCGGGCAACGCAGTTTGGACGATGGAAGACCCGCTAGTAAACCTCGAAAACCTCGGCCCCTATACATTGACGACAAGTCTGCGAGACACCGCAGTTTGGGAAAGCGAAAACGGCATTACTGCTCAATGGACAGCGATGGGGGAAGGCATGGTCGATTGGGAAAAATACTTCGCCCGCTTCGTAAAACTTTGTCCACACGCCCCCGTGAACATCGAAACGATCTCCGGCTTCAATCACGAAATCGCGTTCAAAAGCGAAGACTACATGAAGGCTTGGCCTAAAGGCAAACCGGCAGGATTCGACAAGTTCGCCGCTTGGGCCAAAGGTGGAAAGCCCCGCGCCGCCCACCAACGTCCCGAAAAAGTCGACCCCAAGAAAGCAGATCAAGACTACCAACGCGGCGACATCGAACGCAGTATCGCCTATTGCAAAAAGATCGGCTTGGGTAGAAAGTAGATCTCAACCGCAGCATTTACGGCACGGAAGTTTTCTCGCCGCATTCGGTACATGGGCGACGGCATCCGGAAAACGAAGCCAGTACCTCAAAGTAGTGTCCATTGGGGCAGACAACCTTGATGGCTGGTATGCGTTCCTGGCCGCCGGAAACTTCGGCGACATTTGCAGGCGAGTTTGCACCATCCCTGGCAGCGCAAAGTTTGCTGCAATAGCCGTCCTGCGTCCACGGCTTGCTATCGAGTGTTATGTATTCAACATCGCAAACCCTACAAGGCAGCGTTCCCTGCTGCACCAATTCCTGCTTTCCTCGCAAACGCATATACTCAACCACGCGCGAGTACAGCAGGCGCCGATCTTCCGTGAGGTACTGTGCGACGTCAGGAGAAATCCCCCCAGCAGTCGTGTGGTTAGTGGCGGTACTCGATTTGCGCCAGCCTACCCCAAATGCGAGCAGCGAAAGTGTGCCTAGTATCGACAACTCGTTTGAAGTTTCGGAATAGCTGACGACGATCGTCCAAGAGCCGCTCTCGGCACAATGCCCACATCGCCCCAACCGCGTGCGAACGTCATGCGTCGTCGCCTGCCCGCCACACGTCTCACAGACAAAGAAAATTTTACTGGGCTTCCGTGGCATTGAACGCCTCCACAACTTTGAGTCAATTCCAGCAACGGTTTTACAGCATGCCGACGCGTTTGCGGAGCAGCCACTCGCCGACGATCAAGGTCAAAAATACCATTGCAAAAACGGCCGAATTCCAAATCGGGATTGGCGGCAGAGACTCAATTCGGACCTGTCGACCGCGAGGTAGATTGGCGAACACAGTATCTGAATCGGCGAACGTGTAGAACTTGCCTTGCGACTTTCGCGCGGCTTGCTGCAAGTCTTCTCTATCCATCTTGGTCCGAGCCTTCTCGCTGGGCGGAGCAATGATCGAGAACTTTAGCGATGGCGGCGAACTTTCAAAGGTTGGCGTGGCAACCCAAGCTCGATATTGCCCGTCTGGCAAACTGCTAACGACACCCTCAAACGTGCCACGATTGGTCGTGTCCCGCTGCAACCGAACGTGATGCCGGCGTCCAACTTCTTTTTCAACGACTACCGTAACGCCATCGTCCTGCGCGGGCGCCAATCGTTCATCGAAGAACCGGACCCGCAATCGCGCGTCTTCGCCACGACGATATTGCTGCCGATCCGACGTTATCTCCGCCTTGCGGCTTTGGCCTAGCAACTTTGAACGACTCAGATAGCGTATCGTCTGCAACCAATAGCGAGCGTACAACTGCTCGCTACCCGGCCATCTCGACCACCGCCACGATTCGTCCGTCGTATGCATGATGACTTTACCGGCGCCGACGAACTGCATACATATCAACGGCAACTTTCGACCACCGCTGCCGGTTCGCGCTGGATGTTCCGCGAGAACGCGGGCGGCTTGCTTGAGATCCGGAGCTTCGAGCATCCAAAACAACTCGGGCAGTTGCGCCCACGCCGCAATGCTTGTCGTCGGATCGTCGGTCAACTGAAACTGCGGACTCGCAAATCCCAATCGCGTTGGCTGAGCCTGAAAACCGTTATTTAACAACGCTTGAGCGTCGGGAAGTGTCGCTGTCTCCAATTCAATGGGAAACAGCTCTGCAAGCGGCGACGAACGATACGCTATGGGCATGTGCCGGGGTCCCGACATAAAGACCATACCGCCACCGCGTTCCTTCACAAACGCCGCGATATTCTGCTGCGTCGATTCGGTCAGAAATGTCGGATTGACGTCGCCCAAGATGATGACGTCGTACTGGAACAGATCTTCGCGTTTGACCGGGAAGACTCGCATCGCCGATTCATCTTGCTGCGAACTCCGCACATCGGCTTCCTGTAACACCGTCGTCAATTCAACGGCTCGATCCGCGCCTGGAAGACTCGCTTTGATTCCTCGACGCAGTAACTCTTTCAAATAGCGGTATTCATAACTTGGATAATCCTGTACCAAGAGCACGCGAATCGTTTCATCGCTAACTTCGACGTGCGTGACTTTGACGTTATTCTCAACGTTCGCCTCTCCCTTGTGAGGCTCAACTTCGATCACGAAATCGTAATCGCCTTTCTCGACGGGTCGGTAAGCAAGACGTACTTGCTTTGGTGTCCCCTCCTTGCCAAGCATCACTTTTTTCTCCGCCAGCGCAATCGACTTATCCTTCTCTCGCAGTCGCACTGTGACTTCTTTGCCATCGAAGCCCGCTCCGGCAACCTTGAAATCGAAGTGCAATAAGTCACCAACGTAAATACTCTCGTCGGCCAGCAAATCCGTGACGCGCAGATCCTTGGGAGGTTGGTCGTTGCCCAGGCCAATCAAGTGAAGTGGAATCGCCTTGCGGCGGGCATACTCCGCCACCTCGCCGAGCGACTTTCCTTCGGTCGTGATTCCATCGGTCAACAAGATGATAGCCGCAGTGGGCCGTCCACGTTGAGCTTCGATAATATCCCGAAGGTTCGTACCGAGCCGGCTCGAATTGCCAATCGCCTGAAGCGACTTAATCTGCTCGCCAAGTGTCTCATCTTGGTACGAGATCGGCCGCACCACCGATCCGATTTGAAATAGTCGAACGTGATATCGATCACTCAACTGCCTAATCAGCGAGGCGTTGTCTCGAAGTAGAATCGCTTTCGCCAACTCCAAGCGACTCTGTTCACTCAGCCCCAACTTGTCCAACTCACGTGCAATGCGACTCGTCAGCGCAGCGTCATCGTAGTGGTCGCTAATCGACATACTGTCCGAGTCGTCAATCGCGATAACAATGTCCGGCAGGTCCGTTCGATGTCGGTGCCACATCCAACCGTACATCATGAAGATCACTAGACCGAACAGGATCGTACGAATTACAGCCAGGGCAATACGAATTGGAACGGACGCGTCACCGCGTTCGCGAAGATAAATAATGACGGCGGACGCGCCCATCAAGAGCAGAAACAAGATCGTTAGGCCGAACGGATATGGCCAACTATGCGTCACCGTTCGTTCGATGCCTTCGCCAACTCCAGAAGATTGACCTGGAAACACGATGTCGACTAGCCAATTCATGACCTGCCACCAAACTTCCATGCCAAGACAGATTCCACCGCCAGCAGCGAAAAGAGGGCGACCAAGATCCAGCGGAAGTACTGTACCTCTCCCATGATGGCGGGCAAATCGGTCGAAGAATCGCCACCGGAACCAGCTAATTGGATCTGCGATGGCAACAGGTCCGCATCAAATCTCGACAAGTCGCTTTCGGTCGCCTCCAGGTTCACTGCAAATCGCTGCGAGATCGCGACAGGCGGAGCCAGTTCAGCGTTATACACACCCGTCCACCACGTATCGGAAAACACCCAACTCGCTTGATCCCCAACCATATCAATATTGAGACGCTGCTTGCCGCCGTCCAGTGCATGCGGTCCCGAAATTGTCAACGGCACTCCCGCGTCGGCAGTGGCAACCGCCGCCTGCAACGGCTCCCCGACGACCCGGTTGCGGTTGACTGACTGACCGGCGATAGCCGCATCGAGCACTTCTTGGATCAACGGTGGAAAACTAGGCCAGTTCGAGAACTCGCTCCAGCGCGTCGGTGGATTTGTACTGCGATCGAGCGAGACACTTGAAACGGCAGTTGCCAGAAGAATACTCCGACCCTTGCCATACTCGCCAACGACGATAGCTGGATCGCCATTCTCAAACGCTAGTGCAACCTTAACTGCAACACTCTTGTTTGGTGTCGCCTTGACGTAACGGTAAACCGGAGTGGTCAGAAGTCCGGTTCGCTCGAAGCCCCGAAATGGCGAGACAATTGGATGGGCATACTCCAGCGGGTCAAAGCGAGCCGAATCGTCCGCGACAACGCGCGTCAGTCTCGCAGGAAGAAGCGGGTTTTCAGAAGCGGCGCCGAGTGCGTCGTTGTAGCTATCCACTTGGACTTGGTCGCCCATGCAAACGACCAATCCGCCGCCGCCGTTGACGAAGTCCTTTAGAACGATCGCTTCGTCTCGACCCAGTCGTCCGACATTGCACAAAAAGACCGCATCGAACTTCCGCAAATCCAATTCGAGCAGCGCGTTTTCAGGTTCGACCTGAGTTCTCACTCGAGAATCGTTATCGCGAGTTGGGTCGAGTGCCAAAGCGACGTTCCTGGCTGCCCCTGGCTTACCGCGAATGCAAAGGACGTGGATCGACTCGCGAACGGGCACACTGATCCAACGTCGATTGTCGACCGGCAAATTATCGGTAGACAACTTCGCTTCAACCCAATGGTCTCCCGCTTCGATGAACTGATGCGACCATGACACTGTAGCTTGCTCGCCCGCTTTGACATCGACCGACCGCTCCGCCCTCCGACTGCCATCGACCGAAAACTCGACCTTCAGTCCCGACTTATCCTCGGTACCAAAGTTGCGAATTTGAGCGTCAATTGCCACTTCGCGTTTGACGGTGACCAAGGTGTTCTTCGTGTTCAATTGGGTAATCGCCACATTCTCAACACTAGTCTGACCGACATCATAAAGTGCGACTTTCGCTTTCTTCTCCAGGGCTACGAGTCTGCGCCGACACGCCTCTTCGGACGACTTCCCCCATGTCGAATCGCCCAGGTCGCTAAAAATTGCAACCTGTTGAAACTGCAAACGCTGGTGTTGCTGCGAAACAACATCCACTATCTGCTGAACTTCCGCCAGCGTAGCCGTCAGGTCTGCCCCGGCATGCCGCAAACGCAAACCTCTGATTTCATCTTGAATGTCCTGCTTATCGAAAGCGGGTCGCGCGATCACGACCTGCGGTGGATCGGCCATCAACACCAGCGTGAAGCCGTCGCCTTGCCGCGCCTGCTGGACAAGCTGTTGTGCTTTGCGCTTAGCAAGTCGAAACCGAGACTCGTCGGCCGTGTAGTCCATGGAATAAGATCCGTCGACGACGATGATCCAATGCGTCCGACCGCCCGATATGCCAC
>JBLHLE010000433.1:0-6452 GCA_047620805.1 Pirellulaceae bacterium | reverse complement strand
GCCGAGTCGATCGTCGTGGCCCACAGCGGCATGGCCGTTGCGAAGATCTCTCATGACCCACTGCCGCGTGTCTGAAATGATACGGTCGCGGATCGGCTGCGGCGTCTCTTTGCGAAAATTCCGCAATGCCTCGGTTTCCGAAAGAACCCAATGTAATTCGGCCGTCGGCCCGGTCCGCAGCGGATGAGCCAGCATCGCCAGTCGCAAATGGAATCGCGTGCCGAGAAAACCAAGTAGTTCGTCGCCCTCGTTGTCCAAATCGTCAATCAACTCGGCTTCAATATCTCGTTGCAAAATCCGCCCGCGCGCTAGCTTCTGCCGGTAGCGTTCTTCCGGTAGATACGGATGACAGCCAAAAGTCTCCGCCCCTTTCACCACCGCATTTTCAAACGAGAGGTCCTCAAACGCATGTAGCGTATTGTGATGGACGAACGACGTAATTGGCCCCTGAGCGGGCAATAAATGTGCGGCGTGCTCGATAATATGTAGCAGATCAGCGTGCTGACATTCGCCAGAAACTGTCTGCGGTGTGGTTGACTGCACGATGAAGACTCCCTTTCTTATCGCCATATGGCGAAAGGGCGCAGGATCGATTTCGTGAAGGGAAACCCATGCCGACCAGCTTCAAATCGACGCGATGATCATAGATCATCCAACCATCGAACGGCATCGAGCAGAGGCTACAAAGGAAGAAGGAAGACGCCGCTTATTGAGCTGCGTCATCGATTTCAAAAACATATCGATAGCGCGTCACAAAGAAACACCAGCGTCTTAGCAAGATGAGGCTGGCGGTGCCCGGCAATGACTCTCGCTGTCGTGAGAGATACTGTAACAGAAAGTCGTTTCGAGATGACGCTGCACCCACGTATGGAAATCTACTTCCACTCCGCCCGTTGCAATGGCACAAGAATGGACAGCGTTGCCATTTGTGGGTTCAGATTCCTTTGCCTCTGCCTTTTCCGTTTCCTCACTCACGTTCTTTTGGTCGTCAGCAGGTTGCTGTTTACTGAACGCGCCACCAAAGCACGCCAGTTGACAGAACGAACTAAGCGTTACGCAAAAGATCAGTAAAAGGTGAGTTAGAGAAGGCATGAGGGAAAAGTGACCCAAACGGAATTGAGAATGTAGATGGGAGGAGTATAACCACCAAGTTGCTTTGATGCCAAGACTTCTCTTAGACTTTCATGATCGACGTGGAACTGTTGTGATATGGAACAGAAAACTCTCTCAATACGTTTTTTCCGCAAAATAGACGCAGAACCAGCGATAATCGCGACGTAGGGCTATAATGCCAGCGAAACGAAATGAGGTGTAATCTTGACGCACATGGAAGAAGCACATGGAATCGACTCGAATTAGTCAAAGCGATGACCACTAAAGAATGCCCCTCGGTCGAACTACTGCTGCAACTAGCCGACGGAGTGTTATCGGGTCAGCAAGAAAGTTCGTTGACCGCGCATATCGATGCTTGCTCGCGCTGCCAAGGCTTACTGGCGCAGCAATCTGAGTCCAAGTTGGTCGCGATTCCCAACGATCCCGTTTTGGAAAAAGAGAAATCTCCGCACCTGTTGGCGACTCTGTCCGAAATAAAGACGCATAGCTCGAACGGCGAGGCCTGGCCCGCTGCTCGACCCGTGCACCCCTTGGCGGATGTTCTTCCATGGCTCGAACCAGCGGACGACGCGGTGGGAATGCTCGATCATTATCGCTTAGAGGAGTTTGTCGGGCGCGGTGGCATGGGAGTCGTCTTTCGCGCAACGGACACGACCCTCAAGCGGACCGTGGCAGTGAAGATTCTGTCCCCTTCTTATGCGCCAGATGGTGCCGCGCGCGAGCGATTTCTCCGCGAGGCGAGAGCGGCGGCGGGGATTAATCACCCCAATGTCGTGACCGTGTACTCTGTTTCGCATGAGTCTGACCTGCCGTATCTCGTGATGGAATATGTCGATGGAGTGTCGCTGGAAGATCACCTTGAGAAAATCGGAAAGCTGCTGCCCTCAGTCGTCGCCGAGATTGGTCGGCAGGTATCTGCAGCGCTAGGGGCGGCGCATCGTTGTGGGATCCTGCATCGAGACGTTAAGCCGTCCAATATAATGGTCGATTCAAAACGACAGTGCGTGAAGTTGGCTGACTTTGGACTTTCCCGAGTATTGGGCGAGTCGCGGCTGACAGGCTCCGGGACAATTATTGGGACTCCTTCTTATTTCGCGCCGGAAGTCGTAGAAGGAAACGGCCAAGTCGATCACCGCGCCGATTTGTTTAGTCTAGGCAGTGTGCTCTACACGTTGTGTTCAGGTGAAGTACCATTTCACGCGGAATCGGTGTATGGCACGATGAGTCAGATCACGAGGGCCAACCCTGTCGCACTCATTGAAGTCGCTCCCGACACTCCTGCAAGTTTAATTGCTGTCGTCGAACGATTGCATCAAAAAAATCCCGCGGCACGTTTTCAATCGGCCGCCGACGTAGAGTACGCACTGGCGTCTCTTTCTTCTGGCGACACAATCGTTCTCTCGAATCCATCGGCTCCTCAAGTGATCACTCGCAACAGCAAATCCACGATGTATGCTGTTTGGTTCGTCGCCGGGACCATTGGATTGCTGATAGCCGGCCTGGTTATCTTCTACGCGTTCTCCGCGCCAACTGATCCTGGTCCCGCACCTCCAGGCGTTGTCGGGTCCACTGTTGGCAAAGTGGTCGGTGTCGGCTCGCCGTCGGGCACTCACAAAGATTCTCGAACGCGAGTCGTTGTCATTATTGATGATCAGCGCGTGGAGTATCTCTCATTGGCGGAAGCGATTAATGAATTGGACGACGGAGCAGTGATCGAATTGCTGGATCGGGGGCCCTATCATATTCCGTTCGTCGAACTAAGTGCGTCTTTTGAACTGCGAGGAGTGGGGCAAGAGAGGTCGATTCTCGAGTTCGCCCCAAAGCCAGATGACCCGTTGCCAGATGACCCGTTGCCAGATGACCCGTTGCCAGATGACCCGTTGCCAGATGACCCGTTGCCAGATGACCCGTTGCCAGATGACCCGTTGCTAGGCGACCCGTTGCCAGATGAACCGGTGATGATTGCGACCGATGCATTCTTGAGTCTTTCTAACATCACTATCCGTCATCGCCTGGATGAATCGTCGATCGATGACGACGACTCAGCGGCAATTCTCGTGATCGACGAGGGGCAATTAGAGCTCAAGAATTGTAGGATCGACGCCTTGCATGGCAGCTGTATTAGAATCGAAGGTTCTGCGCAGTTGACCGTTGAGGACTCAGACCTCTTCGCTTCGAATAACGCGGTTCTCGCCGAATCTTGGAGTGGAGAGGCGACAATCGAAAACTGTCGGATCTTAGCTGGCGTTGGTTTTGGTATAAATCCGCATCGACACCCTGCAGTAACTTTGGAGAACGTAACCGCTCGAACGGAGAATATGTTTGTCATTGTGGAGGCTGGCGAGGAAGAACTGGAATTCGAAGAAGATGGTGCTGAGGTTGCTGCGGGTCAACTCGATGCGGATCAAATCCACTTCGCTAAAATCGAGTTCGTGATACAGTCTTGCATTTTGCAGCAGACTATGGGATTGGTCGTTTTTCCAGGTGAGATTGAACCGAGCGACTTTGAGCAAGTTGTCGATTGGTCCGGCAACTCGAATATGTACGATGGCAATTTCGTGCTCCATGGTCCCGAAGAGTCGACTATGGCCAAGGGGCTTCAGCAATTTCGGGCATTTGAAAACGTGGGAGAAGCGTTGAGTGTCGAGGTGGACTCGCCGTTCGTTTTGAAAGCGCTTTCCCGGCCAAAAACATTCCAGGAGTTGGAAGAGCTGGCGACAACCGCGTTCGCCATTTTGTCCGATGTCACCGTACCCAGAGTCGACGGAGTCCGCATGGGCGCGTCGTTAGACTGAGTAAACGGTTTCTCTACTAATTGCGGGCCGGGTACGTAATTGAATTGAATCGAGGTTGTGGCGTCGAAGCGTCACGGCGTTGGCGTCAGCTTCATGACGTAAATTTGGCTGTTGGTATCGGTACCCCAATAGAGTTTTCGTTTGGTATCGTAGACCAGGCCACACGAGCGACCGTGAGGGAAATCGCGCCTCACGCGGCCGGATCGCTCGCCAATTTCGTAGTCGATGTCAAGTGTAATCCAACTGTTGGTTTTACAATCGTAGGCTGGTGTGGCCGTTTTTCCTGCCGGCTGTTCAGCGGGATTCTTTGCGTCGTCTTTTAAATAGGTGGCAATCAAGACGATGTCGCGGTCGGGGTCGTAACAACAGCGATCGATGAAGGCGAAGTTTAGGCCTAGTTTGGCTGATTTCGGCGAAAGTTGGCTTACCTTTCCCGTTGCAATATCGACCGCACGTACTTGTCCGTCGAACGGTTTTTGATAACCGGACGTCGTAAAAATGAGAGCCCGATTGCGGTTTGAGTCGTAGGTGATTGTCGAGTTATCAACGTAGGCTCCGGGCAACTCATCACCGCTCAGTTCTAGTTCGGTCCATTCTTGTTTTGGACTGCTGTATTTGTGGATCTTGCCGTACTGGTCCCAGCATACAACTCCGTCCTTGGTGGCAGTTAATGTCAGAGTGTAAAAACAACTATTGTACTGCATCGCCTGCGGTTTTTCGGAGCGGCTGATCCAGTCGCCGATCGAGGGATCGTAAACATACGTATGCTTCGGCCGCCCAGCTTTGATCAGCAATCCGGTGGTGACGTCCAGTGCATAGTTCTGGTAAGTGTGTCCGGTGATCCACGGTCTTAGGTTGAAGTTGAAGCCGTTGGGGTAACTCGTATTTGAATAGAGTTGCCCGAGCGGGAATTCGACGGGGAAGGGGAGTTCCCAGCGGTTCGTGGCGAAATGAAAATGAGGGACATCCGTTCCACCATGCGCGGAGTGCCCGCCGCTCCAACGAAGCATTAGATCTCGATTGGAATCGAGTCGAGCGCATCCCCAGTCGCGATTGAGTCGCGGCTGTTGGGGAGGATTCGTCGCGACCCATTTGTTGGCGGGGATGGCGGATAGCCACTCTTGAAACTTCTCGCGGCTGGGACGCTCGCCTCCCAGGTAGTAGTTGGGATGGAACGGGCCCGTTCGATAAGTACGGCTATCGGGTGCGACCAATCCGCTACCCGACCATGTGGTCTTCGCAATATCGAATGTCCAACTGCCATCGTCTAAATCGCGATACTGTCCACCGACATAGTCTGTGTTCGACGTGTAGGTGTAGCCTCCCGTGAGTGTTGCGATTCCGTTTTCGACTGTGAGGTTGTGATTGGCGCGAGGTGGCGGAGCTGATTTCGGATGCAGCTGTAACCATCGTATTTTCACCGCGTCAAATAACCACGTATCGTTAGTCAGGTAGTCGAGGTGGTCTCCGCCGAACAGAATGAACTTCTTTGCCGGTGCGATGTAGACGATCGAATTCGCAGGTGGCTCGGTTTCTTTGCGACGAGATCCGCAATTAAGGGCCCGGGCGGGAGGTTCGGCATCCAATGCTTCTGCCGCGAGTTCAATATGAATCTGGGCTCGATGCAGAGCCTGAATCTGCTCAGCCGTCGTTGGCGGTGAAGAGTTTGGCAGTAAATCCGATGCGGAGCTAAGTTGCGATCGGGCGAACGATTGTTGGGACTGCACATATTGATTTCGCTCGTCCGAGCTAGTCAGTACGGCGATCAGTTTTTCGATCGATATTCGGGCAGCCGCGACACCGCTGCCGATCGGGCTTAGCGCTTTGAGTTCTTCCGGTTCCGGCAGGCCGCGAAAGTAAATAGCGCGATACTTGGCCAGCAGGTTTCGCACTTCGTTTCGCAACCTCCACGCCGACGAATAATGTTGCTGAAGGGGATTCTTGGCGCGTAGTTCGAGATGAATTGGTTTCCAGGATCCGTCTCTCAGCACTCGTGTGTGCGGCCGGCCGTCGTCGGCAGCTTGATCTTGTCCGCCAAATGCCAAGCCAGTGTTCTCATCGATCTTAACTGCGGCCCCCCAAATGACGTTTTGTTGGAGGTCGACACTGTCGAGTCGATAGGACGTCGCTGGCTGGGCCGACGAGGTTGGGGATAGAAAAGCTATCAAGAATGTGGCTAGAATTACCCGAGAAAATGAGGAGCGATTCATGTGTTCTCCAATTGCTGGGAGCGGGGTAAAGTCGCGCCCGAAGTTTGCCAGGTGTTAATACTGGTGTGTGTTAATATTGGGTGTGTTAATATTGGGTGTGTTAATATTGGGTGTGCTAATATTGGGTGTGCTAATATTGGGTGTGCTAATATTGGGTGTGCTAATATTGGGTGTGCTAATATTGGGTGTGGGTATCACTCAATGCGGTTGAAAACTTCGATTCGACACAGATTCTGCCGACTGCTAAGATGCTAACAGATACATCAACCAGTATCAATTTGATATTGAGGTGGCGACCGCACTTTGCAGAGGTCGCTCGTGGCTTGCAGATTAG
>JBLHLE010000432.1:0-6456 GCA_047620805.1 Pirellulaceae bacterium | reverse complement strand
TCCGTGTCTGACCGTCTGACCTTGTTCAATCGTTCCGCGATATCCGGAGAATCGAGATGTCGCGGTCGCATTTCATCTCGTTCACACTACAGGTAGACTCGCCGATTGTAGACGTACCATTCGAAGACGAGAACGATGAGGGCTAGGCCGATGATCCATTTCCAGATGTCTTTCTTCGCGGGTTCTAGGACCGTGGTGCCGACGATCTTTTCGTAGCCGAGGTCGATTTTTCCCGTAGTCCGGATGTCGCTTTCGCGGGGAGTGAAGATGTTGATGGCAAAGTACTGAGACGGTTCTTTGTCTTCCGCTTCCGTTACCGAGTAAAAACCCAGCAATTCGGTGTTCACATAGCGATAGGCGCTTTCCCCTTCTCGCTCGACCCTAACTTCTTTTCCCGCTGGGTCCACAATGGTCACATAGTCAACGGGCAGAATCGTCCGCAAGGCAATGGACGCTCCAGGTCTCTCGCTTTCCCTTGTCGCGTCTTCCGTAGCTTGTCCACCGAGGTAACTGAGCACGTTGTAGCAGAATACAGGGAAGCTTCGATGTCGTGGCCAGTCGGTATTCCATTCTTGAGCGCCGTCTTCGAGTATTCCCCCGAGTTCAAAGCCCTGGACGAGGTCGATAAATCCTTCGCGCGGCGACGAGACTATGAGGGGGCCGATTTGAGCATCCATCAGCACAGAGCTTCCACGTGGTGCTTTGATTGGAGCGCCGTCGATGATCACAATGTTGGTCATGTTGACGAATTGCGTAATGGGGTGGACGCGATCGACGTCCAGAATAAATGGTCGCAGCTTTTTCGGTTCCAACTCCCACTCGCCTTGCGGAGGGCTGCTACCAATAAAGTACGTGTTGGATCGCGGCATTTCAGCTGGCGCGACTCGGTCATAGATAATCAAATCGTACATGCCCGCTTTGGCTTCGTTCGTGTAGCTGGCGGTTTTCAAAACGTCCGGAGTTAGGACCGTAATGTCGGCGATCTTTGTAGCCTGTTTGGTGGTCAGGGCCTTTTCCAGGAATGGATTGCCTTGAGTGACGAGTAGTACTCGAGCAATTCGCGTCCTGGCCAGCACCGCATATGCGGTATTGTCGGCGGCCAACATGTCTTTGTGTTCCAAAACCATTTTCAATAGTCCCTCGTCTCGATCTTCGAGCGTAAACGAAATTCCCGTCACTCCGCCATCTGGCGGAATGGTGAGTTTGTTCGCATCGACGAGGTTGCCGTCTATGAACAGTGCGGCATTGGTTGTGATTTCTTCCAATCCGTAATTCTCGGCACTAGCAAACACTTCCATTTTGCCAGGTTTTTCGGGGTTTCGGTTAACGGAGAAAGCGCCGATCGCGACATTCGGCGTCGACGACTCGCCCATTGGTTTGTATTCGGGAGTCAATGTTCCAAGGGAAAACTCCGTGGCTGCGAACCCGCCGTCGCTAAAGATGTACATCGTTGCAGCGCGAGCTTCAGCAGACGATTCGCCCGAACTGCCAGGATTTGCGAGACCTGCTGCAGTCCGCAACGCTTCATCTAGATTCGTAGTGCGGTTGGTCAGCTTGACTTGATTTAGCTTCATCCGCAACCGACTACGACTGTCGGTAAAGGACTGTTCCACTCGAGCCTGATCGGCGAAGCTGATGATCATCGCGGTGTGGCCCGATTCCATCTTGTCGATCAGTTTGGCGATTTCAACTTTTGCAGCGTCCAGCCGACTAATGCT
Organism: Pirellulaceae bacterium; assembly: GCA_047620805.1. Classification (GTDB taxonomy): domain Bacteria; phylum Planctomycetota; class Planctomycetia; order Pirellulales; family Pirellulaceae; genus JBLHLE01. The sequence continues at coordinate 4,738 of JBLHLE010000432.1, read as the reverse complement.
CGAACGGGTGTCCGTGGCAGCCATACTGGCAGAAACATCGACAAGGAAGATCAATCGCCCGCCTTTGAGTTCGGTTCCCTGCAACCAAGGAAATAGGCAAGCGATGATGATCAGCAGCAGTAACAACAATTGAAGGAAGAGCAATAAACTTTGGCGTAGCCGCTGCCATAAAGAATTGACATGAAGGTCTTCGATCGTGCGACTCCACAAATAAGTACTGGGGACTTCCAGTGGTGCGCGGCGAAGTTTTAGAAAGTAGAGCAGGATGATTCCGAATGGGATCGCAATCAACACTGTCCAGCACAGCGCGTTAAGTGTGAAGCTATCGAGGAAAAATCGAATCGGGGTCATCGCACGAGTCCTCGTCTTCTCAAGTAGTTGGAAACGAGTTGTTCAACAGGCGTCGCCGTGCTGGTCATCACATAGCCAATTCCGCGTCGATTACAGAAGTCTCGCGCACCGTCGATGAAGCTGGCGACTGTTTGCTTGTAGCGGTCGAGCAACGGGCGGCTGACGGTGATTTCGGCAACGTCTTGGTCTTCGCAGTCTACGAGCTTTAGATCGCCCGTCACGTCGGGATCGAGTTCCTCGGGCGACAAGACATGGATCACGTAAACATCCATTTGTTGAGCGACGAGTAACCGCAGCGCACTCTCGTAGCCGCCTTTATCCATCAAGTCGGTGATGAGCACCAAGATTCCTTTGCCACTGTTGCGGAGACAAAATTCCTTGAGTGCAGGTTGCAATGGAATGTTCGTGCCGCCCTCGACCGAATCGAGGTATTCCATCATGCGGTAGAGGCTTGCGCGACCGCGTAGAATGGGTCCAGGATTGCTGTTGGTCATGCCCAGTCCCTCGACTTTGACTCGATCCGCACGACACAGGCCGATAAATCCAAGGGCGGCAGCCAGTTGTTTGGCGTAGTGCAGTTTGCTGGGTTCGCCGAATTCCATGGAACTGGTGCAGTCGATCAAGGAATAGAAGTGTAGGTCTTCTTCCTCCAGGAACAGCTTGAGAAACAGCTTGTCCAATCTTGCATAAAGGTTCCAGTCGATGAAGCGGAGATCGTCGCCGGCGACGTAGTTGCGAAAGTCGGCGAATTCGACGCTCTGGCCCTTTCTGGCGCTGCGTCGCTCGCCCTTCATTCGGCCGCGGAATACTTTGCGGCTCACCAGTTCCATCCGTTCCAACTGCGCGAGCAATTGCGGAGTAAGCAGTTTCGAAATGTTCGAGGGTCCGGTGGACATGATGCAGGTTTCTAAAAGCCGGTTTTGTTCTGCGAGGAATGCTGGACGAATCGGGCTGTTTCCGGAATTAGCCGACCACGGCGGCAGCTACTGCGACATCGTCGGATTTCTCTGGCATTTTTTCGAGGATCTCTAGTAGTACCTGATCGGTAATCATTCCCTCGGCCTGGGCTTCAAAGTTCAGTACGACTCTGTGACGCATGGCTGGCAAGAAGACCCGTCGCACGTCCTCGAAGCTGACGTTGTATCTTCCATCCAGAAGTGCTCGAACCTTTGCTGCCAGCGCGAGCGTTTGGGCGCCACGTGGACTACTGCCCCAGCGGAGGTATTGATTGGTAACGGGCAAGGCGAACGGGCCGTCGGGGTGAGTCGCGAGGGTCAGGCGAACGATGTAATCCTGGACGTGTTGGGCGAGGATGACCTCGCGGATCAGCTTTTGCCACTTAATAATCTCGGCGCCATCCATCACCTTTTCCGGTTCGATCTGGATGCCCCGCGTCGTGCGGTCAATGATAGTTGCCAGTTGTTCGCGAGTCGAATACCCGACCACCAGTTTGAAGAAGAACCGGTCGAGTTGCGCTTCTGGAAGCGGATAGGTACCTTCTTGTTCGATTGGGTTTTGCGTCGCCATTACGAAAAAGGGTTTTTGCAGTACAAAGCTATTGCCAGAGATCGTTACGGTTCCTTCTTGCATCGTCTCAAGCATCGCGGATTGCGTTTTAGGAGTCGCGCGGTTGATTTCATCCGCCAGGCAGATTTGTGTAAAGATCGGCCCCTTCTGGAATTCAAACACGCGCTTGCCATCGTCTGATTCGACAACCATGTTCGTGCCGAGAATGTCGGCAGGCATTAGGTCGGGAGTGAACTGTATGCGAGAGAAATTCAAGTCGAGTGTTTCCGCAAGCGTGCGAATCAGCATCGTTTTTCCCAAACCGGGAACGCCTTCAAGCAGGCAATGACCACCAATAAACATGCAGGTTAACACACCGTGAATGATATCGTCGTGTCCGACAATGACTCGCCCAATCTGTTCCCGTACCGACTGGTAACGGTTGCGGAACTCTTCGGCTTGCTTCTGCATGGAGTCGCCAACGCTCATGGATGCTTCCTCAATCTATGCAATGTAAAGGTTGATTTTAGTTAGGTATTTTGACTGACTGAAAGTTGAAAATGAGTGCTCACAACCAAAGTGGCAGGGACGGTAATTCCCATGACCTTGTTCGCCGGAATAGCGCGCTCCAAATTTCACATGCACTTGCAATCGCGTTTTCGGCGTTTGCACAACGGCTAATTGTTGTCAGAGTTTTTGTCCTTCCAGGCTTTCTTCTTGGCTTGAAATAGCCGCGATGTGTAGGATTCTTCTTCGTCGGGGGCAACCGCTTGTGACGGGCCTGCAGAGCTGGGTGGTCGATCGGTCGAAGAGACGTTGTCGCCCAATACTTCCTCCAGGGATCGTGGGGGTTGGTCGTCGCTGATTTCAGGCGCGAATCTCGTGGCGGCTCGACGTCCATCAATGCTTTCGGCGATCTGTTCCTTGCGACTGCGTAGTCGCGACATTCTTTCGTCGGGCTGTTCTTCTCGCTGGCGGCCAAATATTTTTTCGCCGACCCAAGCCAGGCAACTCCAAAGCCAATCGAATCCCATGTGAACCCGCCGCACTGCTACGTCGGCCAGGAACAAACACGAAGCCATGAACACGAACAGCGGCCAAACATCTTGGCTGCTGCGAGCGCGAGAAAGGTTGTGGCGAAAGACGTTCGTTTTTCCGAGCATAACGTCAATCGACGCATCGTCAAACGTGCTGATCGCCTGTTCACTCGACTCGATCAACTCGCCAGGCTCGCCCCCGTCTGGCTTTTGTTGAACGAAAGATTTCAACAGCGTGAGATTCGCGTCGCGTTCGCGAAATTCTGCCGAGTAAGGAACATTGATACCGGCAATGATTGGAGCTCGGTTTCGAACTTTGCCGTTCTCGTCGGTTTCCTGACCGGGGGTGATGTTAACGAAATAACTTCCCGACTGATCCGCTTCAAATTCGGCGAAATACCGACCGGCGGAGATTTGTTTGATTTCCAGTTGTGAAGGGTTTTCCAAGTTGGGGTCGACAACCGTCGCCGACATATTGATGAAATTGAGATACTCGTCTTCTTTGTCGAGTGCGGTGATGATGACGCGCACCTTTCCGTCCTTCATATCCGTAGCTACGGAGAACTTTCCAGAATCGTCGATGGGCCGCATCGACCAACGGATCATTTGAGTGAACAGTTTGTCGTACTCGCTCCACTGTGGCCACGTCCCCGCCCAACGTCGTCCCGTGTCGGTCGTGAAGGCGACGGTCCGACCCGCTCCGTGATGCCAAGCCGCTAAGACGGTGTTGATCTTCCCGTCGGGTCCAGGTAATTCCAGGATCTTCTCCACGAAGGAGCTTTCTTTGAGCTCTGTTTGGACGTAGCCCGTGATCGGCGGGAACTGCGAATCGATCCCGTTGATAATTTCGTGCTGTGCTAACGCGACGGGAGAGATGTTGATGTTCTCTTTGATCAACGGTCGCGCTACCTTGCGAGTTTCCAGCTGAAAGATCCTCGGCAGAGCGCGAGGATTTGTTACTTGATAAAACTTTCCGCCCGTCGCCGTTGCGATCGTCTGCATCTGGTTGTTCCCGATGCCTCCATGAGTACCCACGGCGACGGTCGAAATCTTTACACCCATCTTCACAAACTTCGGAATCGTGTTGGCACTTGGTGGAGACGGGTCGCCATCGCTGATGACGATCATGTGCTTCATCGCTTTGACCTGCTTGTCCAGCATTGCGAATCCGTTGTATGCCAACAGCAAACCCGGATCGAAGTCGGGCATGTCTCCCGGCCTCATCTTGCCCATTTGAGCAATCATCATTCGCCGCGAACTGCCTACTTGAACCAGCCCACTCGGTTTTCCTTTACCCCACAGCCAGTCTTCACCACCGCCGAAGTCGTCCCAGTGGACGATACCACAATAGTCGGCGGGACCAAGGATCTTGAGGGATTCCATCGCGATAACTTTTTGCCAGTGGTTTCCCTGTGGCATTTCAGAGGCGTGCATCAAGATGACTAACGCTCCGATCGCTCGAGCTTTGGCATTCTTGATCTGGAAGTCGACCGGCATCGCCTTTTCAAGTTCCGAGCCAGCCCAGCCGCCTGCCCCAAAGCTATTAGGGCCGCCGAGCATGACGATTCCACATCCCATTTGTTCCGTGTTGCGGACCAACATGCGAATCTGATCGTCGGTGAAGGACGTTATTTTGTCGATGTCTTCGCCGCTGGCACGCGGCACGTCCGCCATGACAATCGAGTCGAATTCCTGAAGTTCGGCGAGCGAGCCAAAAAGTTGATCTGTCGTTTGCAAAACGACTTCGATGTTGTTGTCCTGCAATCGTTCGATCAGTGGTGCGAAATCGCCAGGGTTCTCCCAGTTTTCAATAAAGAGAATCCGTCCTTTGCCGCGGACGTGGG
>JBLHLE010000431.1:0-6467 GCA_047620805.1 Pirellulaceae bacterium | reverse complement strand
GCAAGTCGTTTGTGGACATGAGTTTGTCGCCAACTTTCCCAAAACACGGCGCAATAGTAACCCGACGCGTAAGCGAGGAAACTCGCCGGATTTCCTCGCTTACGCGTCGGGTTACGAATAATCCGGGATAGTTACCCTCCATCGCCAATCAGGCCCCATTCCTCTCAACTCCTGCCGGAATTGCTGGAAAGTTTCAACTTCTTAACTAAGGTGGAGTTATAGGTGCCAAGTGAACGTCGGCACCAAAGCAACCGCAATTACCAATCAATTACCAATCAATTGCCTGCAACGGCGACTAAGCGGAGACACACCATCCATGACACCATTTCAGTGGATATGCATCGCCTGCCTGGGAAGTCTAACGGTCATCGAATTAGCTCGCATGTTCTGGGGCCGAGGTTCGAAACGCAACACGCTGTTGCGAGGAATCGTTTGGCTCGCTGCTTTGGTTGCAATCTCGATGCCACACCTGCTGTCCGACATTGCTCATATCGTCGGAATTAATCGCGGTGCGGATCTCGTGCTCTACACTCTCTGCCTGACATTTTTCATGACGACCTTTTTCATCTACTCCTGTTACGTACGCCTTCGCAACGAGATGACGCTGCTCGTCCGTCACATGGCAATTCGCGAAGCTCGACGCGGCGACCACGAGCAAGCGACGAATGAACGCCTCTCTTAATAGCGCACAGACTGCGGAACACGATCGGAATTCGCGACTAAGCGAATCGCGTTCACTCAGATGGCTACTCGTGGCGATCTTGATCGGGACGGTCTGCCTTGCCTACCTACCGTCACTGCACGCTCCATTTATTTTTGACGACGAACGGGCGGTCTATGAGCACCCGGAAATCCGACAACTATGGCCCCTCACGCCGATCTTGACGAGTTCACGTCGGCCCATGTTATTCTTAACTCTGGCAGTCAACTACGCGATCAGTGGCGAAGCGACGTGGAGTTATCACATCCTCAACGTCTTGATTCATCTCGCAACAGGCGGCCTGTTGTGGTTGCTTACGCGGCGTTTAGTCGAGACTTCAGGCTGGTCGACTCTACTGCGATATAAAGACGAATTCGCTGCGAGCTTAACGGCAATCTGGCTGCTACATCCTTTGCAAACTCAAAGTGTCTCTTATATTGTCCAGCGCTGCGAATCACTGATGGCGTTTTTCTTTCTAGCGTTTTTCTATTGCTTGTTACGAGGTGCTCAGCTTCAGGACGCTCAACCGGGTCGCAGCACTCGTTGGTTTCTAGCCGCAGTTGGCGCCTTCGTACTCGGTCTGCTCTCGAAGGAGAGTATGGCCGTCGCAATCATTCTGGGGCCGCTTTTTGAACGGGCATTTGTAACCAGTAGCTGGCGAGAAGTCCGACGGCGTTGGTGGGTTTATGCCGCGTGCGTTCCGTGTATTGCAGTGCTGACCGTAATCATTGCCTACCAAACCGCAACTCTGCCGGAAATCCGCACTGGATTCGGCACTCGAGATGTTTCCTCGTGGGAATACTTCCGCAGCCAGCCAAGCGTTATTCTCCACTATCTCCGACTGACGTTTTGGCCCAGTGTGCTGTGTATCGATTACAAGTGGCCGATTGTGAATTCGTGGGCAACGATCACAATCACTGGCAGCCCATTAATCGCGCTGTTGATCGCCAGCATTGTTTGTTTCTACAAGCATCCCAAGCTCGGATTTCTAGGTCTGGCGTTCTTTTTCATCCTGGCGCCGACTTCCAGCTTCATGCCGATCACCGACTTGGCTTTCGAACATCGAATGTATTTGCCACTCGCGGTCGTCGTCGCAGTAACTTTATTGGCTGCGACGTTCGGATTGTCACGACTTTCCTATTCGGAGAAGTCGAAGCGGATGCTGGCTGTCACTATGTTGTTGTTGGTTCTATCAGCTCTGAGCATCCGCACGTGGTTTCGCAATCGAGACTACGCTGCGGCCGAAGTCATGTGGACAAAAGTTATACTCGTAGCGCCACACAACTACCGGGCTCACTACAATCTCGGCGTGCACTACATGAGAACCAAACAGACCGATATGGCGATTGCCTTGCTAGAGAAGTCGATCGAACTGCGTCCGCTCTATGGCGACGCCCGCTACAACTTAGCACTGCAATACGATCGCGTCGGTCGACTGGACGACGCCGCGGCGCAGTACGAATTCATCATAAAACTCAAACCAAACGACGCGAGTGTGCTGTATAACCTGGGTGGAATCGCTCACCGACAGGCGCAGTGGAGCCTGGCAGCCGACTACTACGAAAAGACCTTAGAACTCGCTCCGGACCACTTGAAGGCAAGATTGCAATGCGTCCGAGTCCTCGATGAAAACAACGATCGCGAACGAGCCGACGAGCACTTAACGATCGCGCTAAAACAAGGCGAACAACACGCGTGGGTCCTCGATGCCGTTGGCGTCACATACGCTGAACGTCGCAATTACGTCCGAGCGATCGAAATGAGCGATCGGGCGTTGTCATTGGATCCAGGCTTCCTTCCAGCGGTCGTGCACAAAGGCCGTTCGCTATTGGAATTGGGGGAAGCGTCAGCCGCCATCGAACTGCTCAGTGAATCACTGGTCAAAGAATCACTGGTCAAACGTCGATACGCCAAAATCACTTTGCTACTGGCCGAGATATTGGCCAAGGCAACTCCTCAGGAAGTTCGAGATGGTCACCGGTCGTTGACACTATTGCAGCCATATCTGCAAGACAAAAGCAGGCTAAACGCCGCGATTCTAAGCACATCTGCTGCCGCACATGCCGAGCTAGGACACTTCACTGAAGCAGAAAAACGGATTCAACAGGCGATCGAAATGGTCCAACTCGACGGCAGCATTACTTTGCAGCGCGAGCTCGACCGGCAGCTCAGTCTCTATCGCGAAGAACAGCCGTTCGCGCCACCAGCGTCTGCCTTGGATAACTTTTGACGCCTTCACTCATTACTCATTACTCATTACTCAACACTCAACACTCATTACTCAACACTCATTACTCTTCATTTCCCGCTTGTCATCGGTTAAGAGCGGTGAGAAACGGCACCTTAACCGTCACAATCGTTACACCCGGAACATCATATCCAATTATCGCGGTGCCGACCGAGCTTAACGGTTAATCACTGTAGGCAAAGCGGAGCGGGCAACTAAGCTGAAAAGCTCAGGAGAATCTATCCGGCACCGTAATTTTGCGACCGAAGCGTATGAGTACCATCTGCAACGACGACAAACAAGCAACCACATCCAATCCACAGTTTGATGAAAACGTGTGGATTGTGGTCCCTGCGTACAACGAAGGCGAACGCTTGTTGACCACCCTTATCAGCTTGCGCGAGCACTATAAAAACATCGTGGTTGTAGACGATGGCTCGCGCGACAATGCCAGCGCGTTGGCAATCGAAAAAACTAACTTGTGGGTATTGCGACACCCAGTTAACTCAGGACAAGGCGCGGCCCTGCAAACCGGTATCGACTTTGCATTAAAAAAAGGTGCGGAGGCAATCGTGACCTTCGATGGTGACGGCCAACACGATGTCCACGACATCGACCACCTTCTCGAGCCGCTACGACAAGGACAATGCGACATGGTCCTCGGCTCTCGATTCCTCGGAAGCACCGAAGGAATGCCACTGAGTCGCTGGGTGGTGCTTAAGGCCGCCGTCGTGTTCACTCGAATATTCTCGAGGATCCGTGTGACCGACACTCACAACGGATTGCGAGCGTTTTCGCGAAAAGCCGCCAGGAAAATACAGATCACGTTGAACCGCATGGCTCACGCCTCGGAAATCCTCGACCAAATCCGAATTCACGATCTACGTTTTCGGGAGTGCCCCGTCACGATTCGTTACAACGAGCACACCTTGGCAAAAGGCCAAAGCTCCTGGAATAGTTTCCGCATCGTTGCCCAGTTGTTCATGTCCAAGATGATGCGTTGAGTGGAATATTGCCCAACATGAATCCCCAACATAATGCCACTGTCACCGAATTTGCCGCTGCGAACGCAGTTTGTTCGCCCGTGGAAGCCGTTACGTTGGTGATCCCCGGACGCAATGCCTCGGCGACACTCCGCCAATGTCTGGAGCACGTTACAGCGATGCTCGGCAAAGACGGGCTCCAAGAAATCATTTTCGTCGACGACGGTTCCACCGACGACACGCTCGAAATTGCTGCCGAGTTTGCTGTACGCGTCGTGCGTGGCGAAGCCAAAGGCGCGGCCGCCGCCAGAAATCTTGGCTGGCGAGAAGCCCAAACTCCACTGATCTGGTTTATGGACGCCGATTGCGAAGCGGACCCACGGGCGGTCGAGCTTCTGCGAGTCCACCTCGACGAACATCAAGACGCCGGTGGTGTTGGCGGTAGCTTCACCAACACCCGCGAACATTCTCTCGTCGCTTGCCTGATTCACGAAGAAATAGTCCAACGTCACGACCAAATGCCGAACGAAGTCAACTTCCTCGCATCCGGAAACGTGATGTATCGTCGCACCATTCTCGAAGAAGTTGATGGTTTCGACGAAACCTGTTACTGGGCGCACGACGCCGACCTGGCATTCCGGGTACGTGGCGCAGGCCATCGGCTGCGATTCGAAAGAAACTCGCTGGTGGGTCACGCCCACCCCACGCGACTCTTCTCCTATCTCGGCAAACAAAGAATGCAAGGGTTCTATCGAGTGCTGCTCTACCTCCGTCACCCCAGCCGAATGAAAGGTGACTCGTACAGCGGATTGACTGACCACATTCAACCACCCTTGGCGATGCTTGTCCTCGCCGCAATGCCGTTGTTGATTTGGCCCGTCCTGCGATGGATCCCCATCGTACTGGCCTGCTTGCTCGCATTGGCTCAGCTGCCAATGACCATCAAGACCGTACGCCGTACTGGAAGTATAAAGTACCTTTCCTTCGGCCTCATGAGCTATCTGCGTTCCTTCTATCGAGGGATCGGGATGACACAGGCTGTTCTGACCGAAGGATTAAGACGAGTCTTGCGATTCGGTCGCCAGCAATCAAGTTCGTCGTCGGCGAACGAGTAATCTCAATATTCGAGTTGAATTAAATGAGCACTCTGGAAGCGACCATCCACGGCTTGGCCAACAATCGACGTAACTATTACGTCGAACGCTTGCGGTATGTCGTCACTGGGATGCCCCGTTCTGGAACTCGTTACGCTTCTAAGCTATTCACCAAGCTTGGAATCAAATGCGGACACGAGTCCATTATTGATGTCCCGCGCCCATCGGTTAAAACTTCGCTGTGGCGACTTTTCGATCCGAAGTACCGCCAGCTCATCGCCGACGCTTCCTGGCCCGCTGCGGCAATGATGGATCAGCTGCCCGAACACACCGTCATCTTTCACCAAGTCCGCAATCCTGTCCGGGTTGTGCGATCGTTGATGGGTATCGAGTTCTTTCAGCGCAGACCAGGGCACAAACTATACGGCTATACCGAATACGCCATGCAGTTCGTCCCACATTTCGAATCGCCGTTAGAACAAGCAATGGCGTTTTGGCTTCACTGGAACGAATTGGCCGAGTCGAACGGTTGCAGTCGAACATATGTTCGCTACCAATTGGAACACCTTGGTAAGGGTCGCCCCGAGACTCTTCAGCAGATCGCCAATCGGCTGCCAACCACCACTGCGGAAGCGATCGCCGAAGCGGTTGCGAGTTTTCGCAATGACGTCAACGGCAGACGACGCGACGAGTCAGTTAGCTGGGCCTCACTTCCAGCCGGCGAACTGAAATCCCGCATCGCGAAACTTGCCCTCCAATACGGCTACTCTCAAGCCGATCTCGATGACGCTTAACACGCGCCCCTAAATCGCGCCAGGTTGTTTCCTCCCCAACGCGCCCGCAGGGTCGAGACAAGTAAGCACGGGTTTCTCCACCGATCTAATCCACTTTGCTTCGAAGACCCCAGCCGCGGCCAAATTTCAAAGTCACCGCCCGCCACCGCCACCGCCACCGCCACTCCTCGGATCGCTTTCGGCCACTCACATCGCTTTCAGGCTGGCGCTTAATTGGCTGTGAAGGTAGCACTCGCAGGAGCACGCAAAGCTGAACGAGAGGCTGAAAACCGCGAGCTAAACTATATAGTGGACTAGATCGCATTTTTGCCCCTGGCAGCGCGTCATCGAGGCGAACAACAACCCGTAACATGTTTACCCATAATAACTTAAGTTCTATTATGTTGCGTTGTCAAGGGAAACGAGCCTGTAACTTTGTTCTTTACTAAATAACCCATATAGTCTATATTATCGTTAATTCCCGTTTTTTCGTAACAGGGGGAACATAACGATGAATCTGGCAAGTATGAGTCGAGTGTTAATTAATCGGTTAGATCCGTTTGCGTTTCGTGTTGCGGGGCTGCTACCTCGTTATCGCGGTGATTACGTATCTGAAAGTGCGCCGATCATTATTGGTGGATGTGGACGAAGCGGGACGACGTTATTGCGCGTTATCCTAGATACGCATTC
>JBLHLE010000430.1:0-6477 GCA_047620805.1 Pirellulaceae bacterium | reverse complement strand
CAGTTGTGGGTAGCTAGGACCGACTCGCTTGTTTCCGTGCGGTCCTTTGTTGACCGTTGGGTAGTTGTGTTCTCTTGCCCCCTCGCCACCGAATTGCTGGCGCATTAGGCTTGAAATTCTGCCAGATTTGATCGCCAGCAATTTGGGGGAGAGGGTCGGGGAGAGGGTCGGGGATAGAGAGGCACCACACTGTCCTGCATGTTTACGCATCGGGGGCTTCTAATTCGATGGTGACGACCGCGTTGTCGCTGCGGATCGCTTGATTGCCGAGCTTACCGGTGGCGAATACACGGATGTTCTCATGCGTTCCTGGTTGGAAGTTCGCGGGAAATTTGACGTCGAGCGAAAATTCGGTCTGGTCCGCTTTCACAGTCACTTTCGCTGCGGAGCTTCCGGAGGGGAGCCCTTCAAGCTGAACTTCGATGTCTCCCTCCAATCCGCCGCGGCGGAGGATCTTACCAGTAAGTTTGACAATTCGTTCGGTCTTGCCGTCTAGTTTTTCATTTAGCTTTTCTGCGGGCAATTCTACCGAGATTGGGTTCAGTCGCTTCAGGCGCAGCGGGAGGGAATAGAATTCGGCAAGCACGGTTTGTTTGTTGGCGCTGAGCAACTCGGCGTGAATCGCCAATTCGTAATAAGGGGCAGCGGCAAGATCAGGGGGAACAATCACTGACAGCTCCGCCGCATTCTTGGCGGACAGCTCCGCGGCCGTCAAAGCCTGAGCCGCCAAGTCCCTTGCCTCAGTCGCTTTCTTAATCACTTCGGGATCTGATTTATCACTTGCCTGGGCATCCGTCAGTGCCTTTTCCGCTGCGGCCAATACAGCCGCAGCCTGTTTTGCTTTTTCGTCCACTGGCACTTCAACATTGGCGGCAAGTCGGATGGCCTTATTCTGATCGGGCTGGCCGTTGTTCATGGGGACGACTTGGCTGGTCATGATCGAGAGTCGTACCGGACCACCGTCGGCCGTCGATCGCGTCAAGCGAGTGGGCAAGCTCAACTTGCCTCCCATAACCAACGCCGAATCGTTCGCGATTTCGATGGGTAGCACGGACAACTGCACCTCACCAGGTTTTTGAACGGCAATCGCTAACTCCGAACGGCACCACGGCAGCACATCGCCGAGTGGCGCGTCGCTAACCAGCGCGGAACGGACGAACTTATCATCTCCGGCCGCGCTACGTAACGAAGTCAACGCCATACCAACCGCGTCGCCGTTGCTGCGGAGGGTGATTAGGCCGCCGCTTGCGCCAACAGGAATTTCGGTACCGACCGCCGTCACACCGGTTGGAAGGTTGGCGAATTGCAGTTGAATTGGTCCTTTGTACGATTTGCGGTCGGCGTGTACCACGACGACCGTCGCTCCACCTCGCGGAATATTGATCGTGCCTTGGGCAATCTCCAGATCGAAATCGGGACGTTCGGAAGTGTCGTCGACGTTTGTTACTGCAATCCGATAAATCGCATCCTCGGAACCGCGGCCGAGGAGATCCTTGAATTCCAGCACGACGCTATTCACATCCGCTGGAACCGTAAAATCGATTTCAGGATCCGAAGTATCCTGGGCGTCATCGCCTCGCACCAGCACGCCACCAGCGGGATTTTTCACCTCGAGAACGCCGTCGATCGATGACCCAAGACGCTCCGCAAACGCCGCGAATCTCAGTTTCGTGCCAGGTTGCACAGCCAATGTGTAGTGGTCCGTTTCACCTTTTTTCTGTAGCCGGCCACTGACGGCGACGGGCGGAAGCGGGAGCGCTTGTAACGAGTCGGGCGCGGTGGCCGTTTCCACGAATTCGGGCGTCGCGCTCACGAGAACAATCGGCCGGGCTCCGCTGGCAGTCGATGGATCGAGCCAAGGAGTTGGATATTGCCCGGCTTTCGACGGCGCGTTGAACGCCGTGCTTTTCGATGACGAGTTACCAATCATGCCGAGCTGCACAGTCTTGCCGCGCTCCACGGCGGGGGGAAACGGAAGGTCGGCGAATTGCCAGGAACCGATCTTCATGCGGAAGAAGCCCGGTTGCGGCCCCGCAAATTCTGTGTCGTGCAATTCCACGGTATATCGCCCATCAGCCGGCAATTTTGCCGACAATCGCACGTCGCCTCCCAGCAATCGAGACGGTTGACTCCAATACAGTTGCAGACCGCGGTCGTTGTACAGTCGCAGCACTGGTCGTAGCATGCTGCCAAGTCGGCGACCTTCCACTGCTACGAGGATCTGCTGGCCCGCTTTTCCAGTGAATGAAGTCTTCGCTAGCTGAGCTCCCGTCAAGTTGCCATGAAGAGAAACTGGCAGGCTTGCGATTTCATCGCTAAACGGCAATTGGGGTAAATGGTCGACAGCAATCCCGACCGCATTGGAAACTCCCTTTTCATTCACGAGCCGTAACAAGTAAATGCCGTGGGTCACATCGGGTGGCAGGGTCAGCTGGACTTCGATTCGCGTCGGCGTTGCCCCGGATTTTATCTCTTGTGACGTAACCGGGAACGGCAGCAGGATTCGCGGGGCGGGCAATAAGTCAGTGCCGTCGATCACGATCGAAGTCGCGCCACCGGCCAAGAGCCCTCGGAGGGAGATACTATTGATCTTGGGCGCGGCGCTCACGTTCGTGGCGGTCAGTATGCAAAGTACAAACAACAAGCGGCCAAAACAGGCAGTCGCGAATCGGAGCGTCGGCATAAGAGGCATGGTAGGTGTCTTTCAGGATGTGGGAGCTTTCAATCCATATTGTAATTTGCTGTTAGACGGTTTGCAGGAGCGGGCAGCGGAATTCGGGGAAGTAACGAAAAAGCCCCCAGAGTGCCCCATAACGCGATTTTGGCAATTTCCATCGTTCGGACTGGTGGTTTTCCGACGGCTTTAGTACCAAATTTCTCTCGTGTTCTTGATCGCTCTCAGCTATCTTGAGGAAATGTTGCCCGGTTGGTTTACTGCGGCTCCACTTTCCCACCCACAATGATTATTTGCGGCCAAATTCGAATTCCCCGAACCCGCCTTCGATCAGTGCTTGCACACCTGTATACACGCCGTCACGAGATACCGTCACGAGATGAGGATAATAAATGATACTTGCAAAAGGACTGCTGCGCGTCGCATTTCTTGGCCTAATAGTGCCTCTGACGTCGAGCCAGGGAGCAGAAAGCCAGGGAGCAGAAAGCCAGGGAGCGGAAAGCCAGAGTACGACCGACGAGGTCAGCTATTATCGCCAGGTGCTGCCGATTTTACAGACGCATTGCCAGGGATGCCACCAGCCAGCTCGCCGCGGCGGCGAATACGACATGACGGATTTTTCCGCACTGCTCAAGGGTGGAGAAAGTGACGAGCGGGCGATTTTGCCCGGTAATGCAGACGCGAGCTATCTGCTCCAACAGATTACTCCAGACGGTGACCAGGCGGAGATGCCAAAAGGGAAACCTCCGCTGGCATCAGCTGAGATCGAGTTGATCAAAAAATGGATTGGGCAGGGAGCTAAAGACGACACTCCTGCTGGGGCCAAGATCAAATACGACACGGACAACCCTCCTCGTTACGACGCGCCGCCAATGATCACGGCGCTCGACTATTCGTCCGATGGAAAATGGCTGGCCGTGTCGGGATTCCACGAGGTACTTCTCCACGAGGCACTTCTCCACGAGGCACTTCACCACGAGGTACTTCTCCAAGAGGCACAAGACGGCTCAACAAAGGAAAGCGTCGAACCGGTTGCCCGACTCATAGGAATGTCGGAACGTATCGAGTCGGTCGTTTTCTCGCCGGACTCGGCGATGTTGGCCGTCACTGGCGGAACACCTGGTCGAATGGGCGAAGTCCAAGTCTGGGAAATTGCGACCCGCAAACTGCTGCAGTCGATTCGTGTTTCTTTCGACACGATTCGCGGAGCCAGTTGGTCACCAGATGGAAAGCAGTTGTCATTCGGTTGCACCGATAACACAGTGCGCGTGATCGAAGTTTCATCGGGCAAGCAGGTGCTGTATAGCGCCTCTCATACCGACTGGGTTCTGGGGACCGTGTTTTCGGCCAAGGGAGACCAGTTGGTAACGTGTAGCCGAGACGGTTCGGTGAAACTGGTCGAAGTCAAGTCGCAGCGAATGCTGGGTGGGTTGACTGGCGTGCAGCCCGGAGCGCTCAAGGATGACCTGCACGCGGTGGCGCTGCACCCAACGAACAACGAAGTGGTGGCGGCGGGCCAGGACGGAATTCCGACAAGCTTTAGATTGGACGCGAAGCCCAACGGCAGCAAAGTTCGCGACTTCCAACGCATGCCCGGGCGCATTTTCGATATTCGATTTAGTCGTGACGGCCAAAAGTTGTTTGCTGGCAGCAGCGACAAGGGAAGCGGACACGTTTTCATTTACAACAGCGGTGGCCAGCTTCTGAAACAGGCCGCCGGCCTAGCGAGCCCCGTCTACGCGATCGCATGTTCTGCAGACGGCAAATTAGTCGCATCGGGAGGCGCCGATGGCGTGATTCGATTGAACGATGTGGAGAGTGGCGAGCTTGTCAGACAGTTCGTGCCGATCAAATTGCAGGCAGGCGACGAACAGCCAAGACCGATTGAGTTGACGAATGCTGCCTCGACGACCGCGCGAGAAACATTGTCGCTGCCGGACGGTCTTGAACTGGAGTCGATCGTCGCGTTTCCCGAATCGATCCAACTGAAACATCGATTCGATTATCGACAGCTGCTATTGACCGGGCGGCTGACATCTGGCGAGCAAATTGATTTGACGCGAATCATGAAGCTTGCTCAGCCTGTTGATTCGGTCATCGTGTCTCCCACGGGGGTCGTACGTCCCGCTGCCAATGGTGCGGGTGAACTGGTCTTCGATTTCCAGGGTAAGCAAGTGCGAATACCGACCGAGGTTGTCGGACTGAAGGGCAATTCGGCCGTCAGTTATATCCGCGACGTGCAACCGATGTTATCCAAGTTGGGGTGCAATGCGGGGACATGTCACGGTTCGAAGGACGGGAAGAACGGCTTTAAGCTCTCTTTGCGAGGCTATGATCCACAGTTCGATCATCTCGCCTTGACGGATGATTTGGCCGCGCGGCGCATTAACATCGCGAGGCCCGAGCGCAGTTTGATGATGCTCAAGCCCACGGGTATTTCGCCGCATGTCGGCGGCGTCTTGATGAAGCCCGGCCAACCTTCCTTTGAATTGCTGCGGCAGTGGATTCGCGACGGAAGTAAGCTGGATCTGGAGGCGCCACGTGTCACTAGTATCGATTTGCTTCCCAAGAATCCCGTGTTGCCTCGCGCAAAAATGGCACAGCAGATGATCGTCATGGCAACCTACAGTGACGGAAGTGTCCGCGACGTGTCGGCAGAGGCTGTCATCAGCAGCGGCGACATCGAGGTGATTCAAGCGGATAGCGACGGCCTGATGATCACGCTGCGGCGTGGCGAATCGCCTGTGCTGGCCAGATACGAAGGCTCTTACACGGCGACGACCATTACCGTGATGGGCGACCGCAGCGGATTTACGTGGCAGCAACTCCCGGTTCACAACTATATCGACCCACTGGTTGACAAGAAACTTCAGCGAGTCAAAGTGGCGCCCAGCGATCTTTGTACCGATGCGGAATTCATCCGCCGCGTGTTTCTCGACCTTACCGGTCTGCCACCGAACGCACCACGAGTCGCCACGTTTCTGGCCGACAAGCGACCGGCGCAGCAAAAACGAGATGATCTGGTTGACGACCTGGTAAGTTCAGGTGATTTCATCGAGCATTGGACAAACAAGTGGGCTGATCTCTTGCAGGTAAACCGCAAGTTCCTGGGCGTACGTGGTTCCGTTGCTTTCCGAGGTTGGATCAAACAGTCGCTTTCGTCCAATAAGCCCTACGACCAGTTTGTCTACCAAATCCTCAATGCCCAAGGGTCAACATTGGAGAACCCACCGGCGGCGTATTACAAAGTCCTCCGTGAACCGACACAAACAATGGAGAATACGACCCATCTATTCCTGGGCGTACGATTCAATTGCAACAAGTGTCACGACCATCCGTTTGAACGCTGGACGCAGAGTCAGTATTACCACCTCTCCGCGTACTTTGCTCAAATTGGACGCAAGAAGCACCCGGTGGATGCGGATGTCGAAATGATTTACGACACCGGATCTGGCGAAGTCCGCCATCTGCAAACGGGACAAAACGCGGCTCCCGAGTTTCCTTATTCGAACGAAGCGTCTGGCACTGTCTCAAAGTCGCGACGCGAAGAATTGGCCCGCTGGATCACCTCGCCCAAGAACGCTTATTTCGCCAAAAGTTACGTCAATCGCCTTTGGGGCTACATGTTCGGTGTAGGAATTATCGAGCCGATCGACGATATCCGTGCAGGGAACCCGGCCACCAATCCTGAGTTGCTGGACGCGTTAACAAAAGATTTCATCGAAAGTGGATTCGACGTCCAGCATATTTTGAAGACGATTTGCAAATCGCGAACGTACCAGTTGTCTGTCGATACGAATAAA
>JBLHLE010000429.1:0-6480 GCA_047620805.1 Pirellulaceae bacterium | reverse complement strand
TTTCGCCCGCACGCAGCTCAAAACTCACGCCATCCACCGCGCGGACTGTCCGTTTTTCGCCACCGAAAAATCCGGCACTCATTGGAAAGTGTACTTTGAGATCTTTAACGCTCAGCCGAATCGCAGGATCACCCATGGCTCTTCTCCTGCGGATCGAGAGCGTTGTGTTTCCAGCAGGCGACCTGTCGATTCTCGCCAATTTGGGTCAGGGACTGAAGATCGGAACTGCATTTCGATTCGATGTGTCGACAGCGAGGGTGGAATGCGCAGCCGGAGGGAAGGGCCGTCAGGTCCGGTGGCTGCCCATCGATGGCGTATAACTCCGTCGAACCGTCGCCGTCCCAACGCGGTACCGACCGCAGCAAGCCCTGTGTGTAGGGATGAAACGGTGAGTCGAATAAGTCCTGGCAACTCGCTTGTTCGATGACTTGACCGGCGTACATCACGAGCACTCGATGACAGATCGTGGCGACGACGCCCATGTCGTGAGTGATCATGATAATTGAGGTTCCCGTTTCGCGTTGGAGGTCTTTCATGAGTTCTAAAATCTGAGCTTGAATTGTGACGTCCAGGGCGGTGGACGGTTCGTCGGCAATCAGTACATCGGGTTTGCAAGAGAGAGCCATCGCGATCATGACTCGCTGTCGCATGCCCCCCGAAAACTGATGAGGGTACTCGTGGATCCGTCGATCTGCAGCCGGAATGCCGACGCGTTCAAGCATGTCGATCGCGTGATGGCGGGCTTGCTTTGGCGTGTGTTTAAGATGGAGCCGAGTGACTTCGGTCATCTGATCTTCGACGGTCAGAAACGGATTGAGCGCAGTCATCGGATCCTGGAAGATCATTGCGATGCGGTTGCCGCGAATGGTCGACAGCTGTTTGCGGTCGAGCTGCAATAGATCTCGTCCCTGAAAAATGGCTTTCCCGCTAGCGATTCGAGCCGGCGGTTTAGGAAGCAGTCCCATGATGGCCAGGTTGGTTACCGATTTACCCGAGCCGGATTCACCGACGATTCCAAGCGTTTCGCCGGGGGCCAGATCAAAGCTGACGTTGCGAACAGCGCGAACGACACCGTCGTCGGTGTTGAATTCGACTTGCAGGTCTTCGACTTGGAGAACTGGTTCGCTCACGTCATTCGCCTTTTACCGTCATCTGTTTTTACCGTCATCTGTTTTTACCGTCATCTGTTTTTAACTGTCATCTGTTTTTAACAGGGATTCCGAGAGTCTCGAATATTTCTTTTGACCTATTTGTTTTTCATGCGTGGATCCAAAGCGTCTCGCAGACCGTCGCCCAGAAAGTTCAGGGCCAGCAGCGTCAGTGTGAGTGTGAGGCCTGGGAACAATACGAGCCACCAGTAAATCCGCACTGGAGTGATCACTTGGATTCCTTCGTTGACCAGCAGACCCCAGGAAACGTCCGGAGGTGAAACTCCAACGCCCAGGAACGAAAGGAATGCTTCGAAACGCATCACCGCCGGGATTGTTAAAGTCAGGTAGACGATCACGATGCCCATCGTATTTGGAACGAGGTGACAGAAAATGATTCGAAAATTGTTCGCGCCGACAACGCGAGCGGCATCGACAAATTGTTCGTTCTTCAACGACAAAATCTGTCCGCGAACTACGCGAGCCATCGTCAGCCAATAGATCAACCCGATGATGATATAGAAGACGAGCAGTTGGTTGAGACCCAGACTTTCAATTAGCAGCTTAATGTTTTCTTGGCTGATGAGGGTCATCACGAAGATAACGATAAAGATGAATGGAATGGAGTACAGAATGTCCACGATCCGCATCATTACGGCGTCGATCGTTCCGCCGTAGTATCCGGAAATTGCACCGTAGCTGACGCCGATGAATAACGACACTAGCGTGGCGATGACGCCCGCCATTAGCGAAACTCGCGAACCCCAAAAAACTCGCGATAAGACGTCGCGGCCTAGTTTATCGGTACCGAATAGTGATGGGACGCAGTAATCGCCAAATATCATTACTCGGATGTGGATCATTTGTCGCGTCAGCCAATCCGGCTGGTTCCAGACCTTGAAGTACGGATGATCAACGGCGTATTTGTTCTCGAGTTCGATTTGTAGTTCCGATCGTTGCTTTCCTTTGGCCGGCTTCAATTGTTCGCGAATGGCAACGACTTCGTCATTGAATTGCTTGAGTTTTTCGACCAGGTTTAGCGAGACGTGACCTACTTTGACCTGAGGTTGTACGCTCTCAACTTCAGCATCTGATTCAACTTCGACTTTATAGATAGCGTTACTTGTCGTGGGTGGGAGAAATTGCCGATTGTTCAGATTCTGTACGACGGGCGACTGCAGCGGCAGTAGTGGTGCGAATACCGCGGAGAGGCAGATCGCTATGAGAAAATACATCGAAACCGTTGCGCCGCGGTCGCGGCGCAATCGCTTCTTTGCATCCTGCCACAGCGAAGTGCCTTTGACCTTGGCTGCTTCCGCGAGCAGTTGCTCGTAGCGTAATTCGTCGGCTCTAGACTGGTCGTCGTTGGCCTGGTCATTGTTCTTTGATTCTGAACTCATGCGACGCGGACCTTAGCGACTGCCTATGCGAGGATCGATGATGGCGTAGGAAAAGTCGACGATCGAATTCATGACGAACACTAGTGCCGTGTAGACCATTACCATTCCCATGACCAGCAGGTAGTCGCGCTGAAACGCTCCTTCCAGGAAGTGGCTGCCCATACCCGGCAGCACGAAAATGCGTTCGAGGACCAGCGAGCCCGACAGAATACCGGCGGTCGCGGGGCCGAGATAGGAAACGACGGGTAGCAGAGCGCCACGTAATGCGTGCTTTACGATAACTTGGGCAGGGGCTAGGCCTTTGGCGTAGGCCGTGCGAATGTAGTCTTGGCTGAGGACTTCGAGCATGCCGGTGCGAGTCAGGCGAGCGATGTAACCCGCGAACGGCAGGCCGAGGCAAATCGCGGGCAAGATAATTTGCTGCAGCGTTCCCCAGCCCGCGGCAGGAAACCAACCAAGAATAAAAACAAACAGGATGATTGCCAACGAGCCCAATACAAAGTTTGGCACCGCAATGCCAAGTATGGCTACCGACATAAAACCATAGTCGTAGACCGAATACCTGCGGACTGCTGAAACAACACCGCTGGTTACTCCCAAGATGATTGCGAAGACCATCGCGAAGATGCCCAGCGACGCCGATACCGGAAACCCTTCGGCGATGATTTCGTTGACAGTATAGTCTTCCATCTTGTAACTAGGTCCGAAATCTAAACAGGCGGTATTCCACAAATGTCGAGTGTATTGTTTCCAGAGCGGATCGTGCATGTGGAATTTGGCCTCGATCGTGCGGCGAATCTCTTCGGGAATGGGCTTCTCTTCCATGAAGGGACCACCGGGGGTGAACCGCACCAAAACGAAGGTGATTGTGAAAACGACCCACAACGTAATGGCCATCGTGAAGATGCGATCGAGCAATAAACGAATCATGGCGTCCCCTTGCTCGCGACTGGAGTAGTTAAGATGTGCAACGGATGGCGATCGAGGATATTATTGCTGAAACCCTTTACTTCCGGTCGCACCAAGTTAATCGATACGTAGTAATAAATCGGGAGGATTGGCAGTTCCTCCATCAGGATCGCTTCCGCTCGATGCAAGATGTCCATGCGTTTTTCCGGGTTGCCTTCTTTACCAGCTTGTTCGATCAGTTGGTCGTATTGCGTGTTTCCCCAGCCCGTTTCGTTTTGACCGCCACCGGTGACGAACAGATCGAGGAACGTGTTAGGATCGGGGTAATCGCCGATCCAGCCGGCGCGACAGACCGTATAGTCAAGTGTCTGCTGCCGGTCCAAATAGACCCCCCACTCGACGTTTGCCAACTCGACCTGAATGCCAAGGTGTTCCTGCCATTGGCGGCTGATGACTTCCGCGATGGCTCGGTGGTTGTCGTTCGAGTTGTAGAGCAGTTGGATTTTTGGAAGTCCTTTTCCGCCTGGATATCCAGCCTCGGTAAGCAACTCCTTCGCCCGTTCCGGATCGAATCCGCCACACGGTGCGATGGTGTAACCGCTCATGCCAGGGGGCACGAGACTGCGCGACGGAGTTTCTCCGGCCTTCGTTACACGTTCGCAGATTTGTTTTTTGTCGATTGCTGCATTCAGGGCCTGCCGGACCTTCATGTTGTCGAGCGGTTTTCGCGTGACATTCAGCCGATAAAAATACGTAATCAAAGCGGGAGCGGCGCGATAGCCCGGCAGTTTTTTTAATTCCGGCACCATGACCTTGGGGATTTCGGTGATCCAATCCACTTCCTTGTTTAGGAACATATTAAGCGCTGCTGTATTCGATTTGACTGCCAACGCATCGACGGTTGCGAATTGAACCTTGGCCGCGCCCCAATAGTGAGGATTTCGCTTCATGCGAATTCGGTCGCGAACTCGGCGAAATTCCATTTGGTAGGGACCGTTGGAAACGATGTTCTCTGCTTTGGTCCACTTGGGTGTACCGTGCTCCATTACGCATTCCGGGTTCACGGGGTAGAGCGTATAGAAGGCAACGAGATGATGGAAGAACGGAGTGCGCTGTTTTAACGTGACAACGAATGTACTTGGATCGCGAGCTTCGATGCCCACCGTCGATTCGAAGTCTGGGAGAATTCGCAAAGCGTGTTGTAACGACTCGGCGACTCTCTCCGCCGTCGTGGTAAATCGCTGCGTCGTCCCTTTCGAATCCCAGTCGACGCTACCATCCGTCGTCGGTTTTACGTCGATGGTGTAGGACCATTCTTTCCGCCAATCGTCGCGCAAGTTCTTGGCAGTTTCTTCGTCCAGGCCGTCGGTATTGGGCTCCGATGGTTTAGTGATTGCCAGCAGGATGCCGTGGAGCACCGTTCCTCGCGGAAATGGTTGCAGTGGATCGGGGCGGTCGGGTAACTCTATTTCTACTTGGTCGCCGATGTCCGCTTTCGCTAAGTTGTATTTTTCAGCTCCAACCACGTAGTAGAGCTGATAAGCATACTTCGACCCCGTCTCAGGGTGGAGAGTTCGACGCCAAGACCAAGCGAAGTCGTGGGCCGTGATAGTGCGTCCGTTGGACCACTTGGCGTCTGGGCGAAGGCGAAAGAGATAGGTCTTGCCGTCTGCGGACAACTCGGGAAGTGCTGAGACAGCCGGTTGTGGTTCCATGGCCGTCATGCCGTTTTCGTCCGGTTCGCCGCTGGGCATACTGCGAAGCAGGCCTTCGAATAATCCGTTGATAACGCGGTTCTCGATTTCCCCTGATGCCTTGGCGGGGTCGACTGTTTTGACTTCGTCTGAATTGGAAAAGGAGAACTCAGCGGGGGGGAGCGTGCCGAAAGTAACTGCGTACGCCAACGCTGCCAGCAGCGCCGCGAGAGCAATGAGCGGAAACAGTTTTCGGATTTGGTGATTCATTTACGGCTTTCCCACACGGGGAAAAGGGTTCACGAGAAATGGTTTAACTGCGGGCATCATGTTACGTTTGTGGCCGCGACTCGACAACCAATGCGAGAAGCAATCAAATGTTTGCGATTGGATTCGCCATTTGGCTAGCAGCCTGTCCGCTGGGGAATCGCGCGTGGTGCACGTGCCCCAGTAGCTGTGCTACAGATAAAGTGTCAAGGAAAAATAATTTAAGTAATTTGCATGAAATCGATAAAATTTGGCGAATTGAGCCGACGAGTATTCCCAAACGAATTACAAGAAGAGTAGAATGACGACTCGAGAAACGATCTGATTCCTCTATTTTCGTTAACGCAATTCTGCGTTGGAAGGAGTCCGACGCGAAACTAATCTGTGGTGATTGTTCGTCGCAACTTATCGAAACACTTCATTTGCTGAATGGATTCAGGGGTTGTCGACGTGCGTACAATCATCGAAAAGGCGGTTGCTGTTGGCGTGTGTCAGGGTAAGCCTACACATGTTCATACATCAAAGGCAGCCGAATCGTAGATGGAGAGGGATAAAATGGCGACGATTCTCACACAGCAAACGGGTAACAACTTTCCACAGTCGGTGACAGAAATGGATCGGGAATCAATGACCCCGCAAGGTCTTGAGCAACATAGCCGTAAGGATCTCGTGCAATTTTTTAAATTGCTGGCAGACGAGACTCGACTGCAAATTCTGAATTTTCTTGCCCAAGAAAACGAACTTAATGTTCGCACTCTTTGCAAACTACTCAACCAAAGTCAACCTTCTGTAAGCCACCATTTGGCGTTATTGAAGGTGTCTGGATTGCTCCGAATGCGACGAGATGGCAAACACAACTTCTACAGTCTTGTGCACGAGAATATCGACAAGATCCGCCAAATGGTTGATCGTGCGCTTCCTGATAGTGCGCTTCCCGATCGTACGCTTCCCGCTTAGGGGCGAATCTGGCAAGGCAATACGTCGGCCGTTACGGACGCATGTTGGGTTCATGGCAAAAAATTGGGTGGTCGGGTTACTGGTCGGGTTACTGGTCGGGTTACT
>JBLHLE010000428.1:0-6484 GCA_047620805.1 Pirellulaceae bacterium | reverse complement strand
AACGCCTACCCCGGCACGCACGCGACATCCAATTCGTCGTTTCTCAGCGCCGCCAAAGCCAAGCATACCGAAAGTACCGACTACTATCTCGGCACGACAGTCGATCAAATCGCAGCTAGCCAAATTGGCCAGGAAACGCAGCTTCCTTCGCTGGAGATTGCGATGGACTTGATGTCGACGGTCGGCCAGTGCGATAACGGCTATGCCTGCGTCTACCAGAACAACTTGTCCTGGTCGTCCCCGACGACGCCCCTTCCCGCGGAAGCTCATCCTCGATTGGTCTTCGAGAATCTGTTCGGCGAAGGTGGCAGTCCTGCGGATCGCCGAGCAGCCTTGAAGCAACGGGCTAGTTTGTTGGACGCCATTACCGAGGACCTGGCAGACCTAAAACGCGAACTCGGCCCCGCCGATCGCACTCGCATTGACCAATACCTAGAAAGCGTTCGAGAAGTAGAACGCCGCATCCAACGCGCCGAAACGCAAACGAAAGAGAACAAACTCCCAGATCTCGATCGTCCCACGGGCGTTCCGGCTTCATATGCCGAACACGCTCGCCTCATGTTCGACCTGCAGATCCTCGCCCTGCAAGGTGACGTCACCCGAGTTATCACTTTCCAATTGGCGCGCGAGACAAGCAATCGGACGTATCCCGAAATTGGGGTTCCCGAGCCGCACCACCCGTTGACTCACCACGGCAATGACCCTGCGAAAATTGCCAAGGTCGCCAAGATCAATCGATTCCACGTCTCGCTGTTCGCTGAGTTCCTTCAGAAGCTCAAAGCCACCCCCGAGGGCAACGGCACATTGCTCGACCATTCGCTGTATCTGTACGGCAGCGGCATGGGCAACCCCAATGTTCACGACCACACAAACTTGCCCATCCTTGTCGCCGGTGGCGGCGCCGGAAAGTTGCAAGGTAACCGCCACATTCAATTCGACAAACCAACGCCGCTCGCCAATCTACATCTGACGCTACTCGACAAAGTTGGAGTCCAACTGGATTCATTTGCAGATAGCCGGGGCAAGATAGACGAGTTATTTGAACCATTGACGATCTGAAATACGAACCATCTGAAATACGAACTATCTGAAATTCAAACTATCTGAAATACTAACAATTTGATCTGTGATGAATGACTTTACGAACTCGATCATTCGACTTATCGTCTGTCTGCTAGTTCTCAGCTGCAGCGCAGTGACGGTCTGCGCAGAACGGCCACTTGCACCGCTTGCAGATGCGGTCGAGGACAAAGATTGGACCCGGTTCTCGGCGTTGCTCGCCGAAAAAGCCGACCCTAACCAAGCTCAAGTCGACGGAACGACCGCCCTTCACTGGGCGGTTTATCACGACAATGTTGCGGCCGTAAAACAGTTGCTGGAGATGAAAGCGAATCCGCTCGCTACCAACCGTTACGACGTCGCTCCGCTTTCACTGGCAAGCGGCAACGGTAATGCGGAAATGATTCAGCTGTTGCTCGCAGCAGGCGCCGACGTAAACACAAGTTTGTCGTTCGGCGAAACGGCTCTGATGACTGCCTCTCGCACAGGCCGGGTCGACGCAGTCAAGCTCTTGTTAAAACACGGCGCCTCTGTAAAGGCAACCGAACTCAATAAAGGGCAATCGGCGATCATGTGGGCGGCAGCCGAAGGACACGTACAAGTCGTCGACGAACTCATAAGAGCCGGAGCCGACTTTCGGCGGCCATTGAAATCGGGTTTCACGCCCTTCTTTTTTGCAGTTCGCGGTGGTCACACCAAGGTCGTTCAACGACTTCTCGAGGCGGGAATCGACGTCAACGACACGCTGACCACGGACATGACCGGCGGGAAACGGCCGCGAAACGATATGAGCCCTTTGATCCTGGCCCTCGAAAACGGACACTTCGAGTTGGGTGTCAAACTCTTGGAAGCCGGAGCCGATCCCAACGACCAGCGTTCTGGCTACACACCGCTTCACGCGATCACCTGGACGCGGAAACCAAATCGCGGCGATGGCCCGGACGGCGATCCGCCTCCTGCCGGATCGGGGGATGTGACCAGCCTGCAGTTTGTACGGCATTTAGTAAAACATGGCGCCAACGTCAACACGCGACTCAAGCGAGGAAGTTCCGGTCGCGCTCGGCTAAACCAAACAGGCGCAACTCCGTTTCTGATGGCTGCTAAAACCGCCGATGTCCCTTTGTTAAAACTGCTGCTCGAATTGGGTGCCGATGCGAGCATTACTAACGTCGACAACTGCACGCCTTTAATGGCTGCCGCTGGAATCGGAACGATCGCTCCGACGGAAGAGGCGGGTACCGAAGAAGAGGCACTCGAGACCATCGCGCTCCTGTTGAAGCTTGGTGCCGATGTCGACGCCGTCGACAAAAATGGCGAAACGGCAATGCATGGCGCGGCGTACAAGAGCCTTCCAAAAGTCGCCTGGCTGCTCCACGAAAAAGGTGCCGACCTTCGAGTTTGGAACAAGAAGAACAAGTACGGATGGACGCCGCTACTGATTGCGGAAGGACACCGACAAGGGAATTTCAAACCGTCGTTCGAGACTATCGACGCGCTTCACGGAATCATGCGATCTAACGGGATCACCCCGCCTCCACCCACGCCCCGCGAACAGCGTAAAGGTTACGACCAAGACTAGCTATGACGTTGTCTGACCGCCAGCTTCGCTTCCCCCAGTTGAAGCTAGGGATTTGTCGCGACGATTGCGTTATACTCAGGCTTCACTCCCAGCACCCTACCGAGACCGCCGCCATGAAATCAATTACGGTCAGATCCACAGTTTACCGTCCTCTCAGCATGACGCTGCTACTTGCCATTTGGGTCACTCTCTGGGGAGTTTCCCATGCCAGTGCGCAAGCTCCACAAATCACGAAGAACGCATTTGAGTTCCGCGACGTCGGAAAGGAGCTCAACCTGCTTCCGAGCGCCAGTAAAATTCAGGCGCACGGAGTCGGCTGGGGCGACGTCGATGGCGACGGCTGGGCGGATCTTTACATTGGCACGTTCCACTACGAAGGCACGCAAGCCAATATGCTTTTCCGCAATCGCCAGGGCAAGTTTCAATTAGACAGCCAGAGTGCTCTACGAATTTCAACACGAGCCACCGGAGTTGTCTTTGCTGATTTCGACAACGACGGCGACCTCGACCTTTACGTCGGAAGCATGCCCGGACCCGCGGGCGGAAAACTAGCCGAGCGACATGGTCACGCGTTTGCGGGCTGCTCGATGTTTGCGAACGACGGCACTGGAACGTTCATCGACATTAGCGACAAAAACGACGCATGTCCTGCCGAATTCGGCGGCCGCAGCGCCACCGTTCTGGACTACAACGGCGACGGACTCTTAGATTTGCTTGTCGGCGAAGACCCCATCCCGGGCTACAACGGCTCGGCAACGAAGAAGTCCCGACTTTTTAAGAACTTGGGCAAATTGAAATTCAAAGACGTCAGCAAGGAAGTCGGGATACCCGCTGACGCGGCCGGACTGGGCGTCGCGGCAGCCGATATAAACCTCGACGGCTGGCCAGATATCTTCCTGGCCTCGACGCTCGGCAACTATCTATTACTAAACGACGGCGCGGGAAAGTTTAAAGCCTCCAACCAGCACACCGAGATCTTCGCTTGGCCAACGGCGAAAGGTGACGACATGGTTTGCGGAGTGGCGATCGCCGACGTAAACAACGACGGACTTCCCGACATAGCGCTCGGTCAACATTACAGTAGTCCCTGGGTATCACCCGTCGCCAACCGCTTGTACCTCAATCGAGGAATCGAAAACGGCAGTCCGCGATTCGAAGATGTTACGGAGTCGGTTGGACTAGAACCACTGCCACTCAAAGCTCCCCACCTCGAGCTTCAAGACTTCGATAATGATGGTCGAGTCGACTTGTACTGCAGCCAAGTGAAGTTCCGAGCTGGCAAACCGTACCCGGTCATATTCCGCAATGTCGGCGAGTTTAACAATCTGCCACGATTCCAGCAGGACGCCCTCTCCGTTAACGATTTCCCCACGCCGGAAGACAAAGCTACCAAACGCTCGAAGACCTTTTTTGACAAGATGATCGCCGACAAGAAAATCATGTACTCGGCTCCGGGTCCTAGTTGCGATTTCAACCGCGACGGTCGCCTCGATCTCTTCCTGGGTCACTGGTGGTCCGATCAAGACTCCTTGCTTCTGCAGAACGAAACGAAGTCGGGTAATTGGCTCGACGTAAAAGTGAGCGGCGATAAAAGCGTCAACTCGATGGGTATTGGTTCTGTGGTTCGCATTTACGAGGCGGGAATGGCGGGCCAACCGAAAGCGTTGTTGGGCTGCCGCGAAATCGCCACGGGATACGGTTATGCGTCCTCCCAGGAAGCAGTCGCTCATTTCGGATTGGGCAAGCGAACGAAATGCGATGTGGTCGTCACCCTGCCCCACTCTCACGGTATCATCACGCGAGAAAATCTACCCGTCAACACTCGGATTAGCATTTCCCGGTCAGTCGAGCGGAATTGAACGCCTCTTAACTCTGATTACAATTGAACGATTACAATTGAACTACCCACTGACAACGCTTACCGCTTGTAGGATTTTCCGATGAAAACTTGGCTGCTAAGTTTCTGCGTAACGCAAGTCGTAACGCAAGTCGTAACGCTATTTGTAACGCTATTTGTAACACTATTTGTAACACTGCTGGTCAGTCCGCTTCAGGCCGCCGAGAAGCCGAACATCTTATTCATCTTCCTGGACGATTTTGGTTGGAAAGACACGAGTTACATGGGCTCGGATTTCTACGAAACTCCGCACCTCGACAAGCTGGCATCGGAGGGTATGATCTTCAGCGATGCCTACTCCTGTGCAGCGAACTGCGCCCCCGCGCGAGCCTGCCTACTATCGGGTCAGTACACCCCCCGTCACGAAGTGTATAACGTGGGAACAAGTGCCAGAGGCAACCCGCGTTACCGCAAGCTGTTGCACGTTCCAGGAACCGACACACTCAACCCCAAGACCAAAACCTGGGCACACCAGTTGCAGAAGGCCGGATACAAAACCGCGACGATGGGGAAATGGCACTTGAGCAAAGATCCCCTGCCGTACGGATTCGACGTCAACGTCGGCGGCACACATTCCGGCGGTCCGCCAAACGGCTATTACCCGCCGCATGGCAAGGCACCCGGCCTAAGAAATGCGGCAAAGGATGAGTATGTCACGGATCGATTGAGCGACGAGGCAATCAAGTTCATTCGGGACAACAAGTCCAACCCCTGGGCTCTTTATCTCACACATTTCGCCGTTCACACTCCGCTACACGCCAAAAAAGAACTGGTTGCGAAATACGAACAAAAAGCAAAAGGCAAACTTCACAATCATGTCCCGATGGCCACGATGATCCAATCCGTGGACGACGGAGTTGGCAAAATTCGCCAAACGCTGGAAGAACTAAAAATTGACGACAACACAGTCATCATTTTCTTCTCGGACAACGGCGGGTACGGTCCGGCCACCGACATGGCTCCTCTCAAGGGCTACAAAGGCACTTACTACGAAGGTGGAATTCGCGAACCGTTCTTCGTCAAATGGCCTGGCGTTATCAAGGCGGGAAGTAAGTCCAGCGAACCGATCATTGGCGTCGATCTCTACCCCACACTTTGTGAAATCGCGGGCGCGGATCTACCCAAAACTCAGCCGGTCGATGGCCTCAGCTTGCTCCCCATTCTCAAGGGTGAAAAAAAGTCCTTCGGCAATCGCCCCATCTACTGGCACTTCCCTGCCTATTTGCAAGCCTACTCAGTAACGGACGAACAACGCGACCCACTGTTTCGCTCGCGTCCCTGTAGCATCATTCGGGTAGGCGATTGGAAGTTACATGAATACTTCGAGAGTGGCGATCTCGAGCTTTACAATCTCCGCGAGGACATCGGTGAGAAGGACAACTTGGCGTCGAAGAATCAAAAGAAAGCAGCTGAGCTCCTCGACATACTAACCACGTGGCAAAAGCAAGTTTCTGCCCCAATCCCGACAGATCTGAATCCACAGTACGACGCCGAAGCGGATGCGCTTGCTCGTCAAGGCAAAGCGGGTGCCCAGCCGAAAACCGGTCGCAAGAACAAAAAGAAGTAGTAGCTCAGTTTCCCGACTTACGCCGTTACTACTCAGCTACTTAAGCACTCAGCTACTTAAGCACTCGCCTACTTAAGCACTCGCCTACTTGCTGGCAACTGTCACCTTGGGCTCGCTGATCTTGCCGTTGAATCGGCCCTTTGGAGCTAGTTCGTCCAATGGCATGACGTTGTCGTGTCCGATGCAGAAGTCCTCCTGAGGCAGTTTGTTCAATAGGCCAGGAGACTTCGCTGTTGCGGGAGAGTCTTCGCCAATCGTGAGGCTAACAGTGCCATCGCTACCGAGACTCGCCTGAATTCTGACCTTGGTAGTCTTAGTTGTCGCTGTATTCTTCGGCAACGCCACTTCCACTCGTGTGATCAGTTCAGTCGCATGGCGGACG
>JBLHLE010000427.1:0-6487 GCA_047620805.1 Pirellulaceae bacterium | reverse complement strand
TGCGAAGAATCTGGAATAGAAGTCGTACTGGTCATCGCCCTTACACGTGACGATCACGCCGCGTGTTTCGATTCCCCGCAGTTTTCCGAAGTCGGGCTTCATGTTCTGCAACTGTTCCCGCGTGGCGATCTCGACTAGAAAGTCCATTCCGTTATTGCCGACATACAACGGTTCGACCCCAAGAGACTCGCATAACCCCGCTGGCTCCGCTGACTCCGATTCAATAACGGCGGGGAAATTCATCTCGATCAAATCGCCTGAGCGGCGCACCGTAAGTTCGCCGCTCAGGGTGTGGAAAACGATTTCATCTTCCGCAACCCAATCCGTGTGATTCCATAAACAGTGAGAAGCCGCCAATGTCGCGTGGCCGCACAACTTAACTTCGTACGCCGGCGTAAACCAACGCAATCCAAACTCCCTTTCGCGCTGCACAACAAACGCGGTTTCGGAAAGGTTCATCTCTTTGGCGAGGTCCTGCATCCAGTCGTCGGACGACTGGTGGCCTCGCTGTAGTAAACAAATTGCTGCTGGATTGCCGCCGAAAGGAGAAGCCGAAAACGCGTCGATCAAGAACAGCGGGAGAGGCATGAAATACTCCGGAACGCAATGGTTTGGATGAGTCGGGTGGAAGCACGCCAACTACGACCCTTAATGATACCGTCAGGTTCGCGCCGCGGAACTAATCTCCCCAGCGATAGCGACCCGAGGCTATTCCTTCAGGCCAGGATCCAACAGCAGAGCTCGACGACGATCTTCACTGGCTTGTAGCGGATCGCCTTTCTCCTGATGAACTTCCGAACGAAGTGCATAGGCCATTCCGACAGTATTATCCAGCTCAATCGCCTTGTCGAAGTCAGCCAACGCGTAGTCCAATTTTCCCGACTTTTTCCACGACAGCCCCCGACTCATATACCCCATCTGAAGATCGGGTTGCAGTTTAATGACGCAACAAAAATCCTTGACCGCCTTTTGGTAGTCGCCCATTTCATCGTGAACAAATCCACGGTTGTAATATGCCGGCGCGTCCTCTTCATTTATCTCAAGCGCTCGATTCAGATCCAGCAGCGCTCGTTCGTGGTGTCCAAGCTTCGCCAGACAAACACCTCGATTTCGCAAGGCGTCGCCATTGTTGGGCTCGTCATTCAACACTCGCTCAAAGGCAGCCAACGCCTCCGCATAGCTTCCGCGTTTCGTCAGTTGCAGTCCGCGATCGTAGAGCGCGGCTGTCGGCGATTCGCCGCCGGTGGAGTTGGCAACTGGCGAGTTGGCAACTGGCGAGTTGGCAACTGGCGTCTCACTCTGAGGTGATCTCGATGAACATCCTGAAAATTCGAACAGAAATGTCGCGCAACCAAGAATGGTCGTGAATGTTAAGCGATGAAATTTAGCAGACGACATAGGAACCGACTTCGCTCAAGCTTGTGCTTCGCGGGAAAGCATACAGCAGCCAACGCGGCAGTTTTCAATGCAGACAAAACCTAACTTAGTAGCAGTTGCAAGTCTTCGAAGGTCAAGTCGCGAATGAGGTTATTGTCAGCGGAAACGATGGCATCTGCAAGTTGACGCTTTTCATGCTGCAGTTCGAGGATCTTCTCTTCCACAGTATCGCGGCAAATCATGCGATATGCGAACACCGGCTTTTCCTGACCAATACGGTGTACGCGATCGATCGCTTGTGCCTCCACCGCAGGGTTCCACCACGGATCTAGCATAAACACATATTCCGCTGCAGTTAGATTCAAACCGTAGCCACCGGCCTTCAAACTGATAAGGAACAATTTGCATTCGGGGTCTTCCTGAAAGTGCTGTACGCGTTGTTCGCGATTTCGAGTTCGCCCGTCGAGATATTCGTAGGTGATTCCCTGCTCGTCCATGCAATCTTTGACCAAGGCCAACAGCGATGTAAATTGCGAGAAGACGAGAGCCTTGTGTCCCTCGGCAACTACTTCTTTCACATGCTCCATCAGCACGTCCATTTTGGCGCTGGACAAATCCTTGCGGTCCTTGTTGACCAATGCGGGATGGCAAGCGGCTTGTCGCAATCGCAACAGTGCTTCGAGGACGTGAATCTTGGAACGATTAAGCCCTTGTTCCTCGACTGTTTTCGACAAATTCACGCGGTAGAATTCGCGAAGTTCGTCGTACATCTTTCGCTGCTCTGTGCCCATCTCGCAATAGATGGTCAACTCCGTTTTTGCTGGCAGTTCGGTCAGTACTTGTGATTTTGTGCGGCGCAAGATGTATGGTCGTAGTGCTCGTCCGAGGACGGATACCTGTGTATCGCCGGCGGTGCGCGCTTTCGTCAACTCTCCGAAACTGCTGGCGCGTCCCAACATACCAGGGTTCAGAAATTCGAATAGCGACCACAACTCTTCCAAACGATTTTCAACGGGTGTTCCCGTCATCGCCAATCGTTGGTCCGCCTGCAAAAGACGGCACGCCTTGGAGGCCTGCGAACTCGAATTTTTGATCGCTTGCGCTTCGTCCAGAATCGCGTAATCGAACCGCATCTCTCTGAGTTGCACGATATCGCGGCGGAGTGTTCCATACGTTGTCAAAATAACGTCGTAGTTGGAGAACACCGTCATGTCGGTTTGACGATCGGGTCCGGTATGATCCAAGATTTTGAGGTTTGGAGTAAACCGTTCTGCTTCCCTCTGCCAATTGAAGACCAAGCTACGAGGAACTATGACGATCGATGGACTGCGATCTTCTTCGCCATTCTTCTTTCGTCGAGTGCGTCTTTCGTCGAGCAGGCCGAGAACTTGAATCGTCTTTCCCAACCCCATGTCGTCGGCCAGGCAGCCCCCTAAGCCGAACTCGCGGAGGAAATCGAGCCAACCCAATCCTTCTTTTTGATAGTCTCGCAGTTCACCTATAAAGGTAGCGGGCGGCTCTTTTGCGGCCACGCCATTAAAGCTCATCAGCTTCTCTTGGTATTGGCGAAACTTGGCGTCGACGGTTACATGGGTTTGGCAGGCAAGTAAGGCGTCTAGCAACGCAGCCTGCGATGTCGAAAAGCGAAGGCCACCTGCCTCTGTATCGGCCAAAGCGAACAGAAACCCATTCTGCTTGAGCCACTCTTCGGGCAACATGCCTTCCGATCCGTCGCTCAGCTGAACGACGCCGTCACCTTTCTTCACTGCCTTCAGCAGTTCGGGCAAGGTTGCCTTCACACCGTCGAAGTCAAAATCTCCGTCCAATTCAAACCAATCGAGCTCCGTTCTAACTCGAAGCTGTAACGCGCCTGCTTGCCGCACTTTGGTACCGTCCGCCGTGACGACCCAATCGCGAAGCAACAACTCGCGAGTCAAATCGGACAATAATTTCGGGCTAAATTGAACATCCATATCGGGATGCGAAAAGGCATTATTCTCCGATAGAGGGCGACAGCCGAGTTCCAATAAATATCGTACGTATTCACCCTCTTTTTCCAAATCTCGCAGCAGTACCGTGTGCTTATCGGCCTCGCAGATTCCGCGTCGCGTGTCCTGTGCTGTGACCACCGTTTCATCGTACTTAAACGTGATCTTACCAAACAGCGAGTTGCTCCGCGATTTCAAGTTGCGTTTCACTTGGAAGGAAGGAGCTGGCACACCCATTGTCTCCACAACCTTCAAAGACTCAGGCAACTTCGCTTGCGGTAGATGCGGCGCCTGATAAATGGCCTCGAGAAATTCGTCTCGGTCGTCGAAGGGAACATTAACCTTGTTCTCTCGCAACAACATTTCGATCCACTTGTCATCTTTGGACGCGTTCAAGCGACAGAGCCTGTCATCCACAATGACCAAGCCATTCGGCAGTGCCATGACCACATCGCGCAACGATACGTCCTTGTTCCGCCGCAGAACGCCTTCAAACTCCCACTGCTTCTCTTCGGCGTTCTCTTTGAACTCCAGCGCGAAAGACCAGGGCTTGCCGCCATCCCAAGTCACATTGCGGCCGTCGTCCGCAGATTGTGAAGACGACAGAATCCACCTGCAGCGGCCGGTGCCGCACATGTTGGGCAAAACCAAATCAAACAAGGCCGGCGACAGACAACAAGAACTAATTCCTTCCGAGGCGTTGAAATTCTGGTAGTAGTACGAGTCTTCATAATTGTCGTTGCCCAACAAGAACTGCAAAACATGCTGATCTTTTTCGGTGAACAACGGAATGTCCGCTCGATCGATTCGCAGCTTCTTGAGCTTTCCCCACTCTCCGTCCTTTTTCATCTCGCGCTGCCGCAAGAGAAGCACGAGTTGACCAAGCTTAACTGAAGCTCCGACGTCGATTAAATAGTAGGCCTCGCGAGAACCCACTTTTTGTGAACTGACCAGAGCTCGCTCGTCTTTTCCAAAGCAGACGTCAACTAAATCTTGTTTCCAACGGCTCGGACGGCGATACTGCTTCGCGACAGTCTTGGGCATCTCCATGCAATGCACGTCGATTTGCCCCGACCCGCGCGGAGTCACAGTTTGATAATCAGCTTCGCGAATAAACGCCCAAATGTGTTTGCATAATCGGCCGCGAGAATAGAAATCGCA
The DNA here is from genome assembly GCA_047620805.1 of Pirellulaceae bacterium. Lineage (GTDB taxonomy): Bacteria > Planctomycetota > Planctomycetia > Pirellulales > Pirellulaceae > JBLHLE01. The sequence continues at coordinate 1,961 of JBLHLE010000427.1, read as the reverse complement.
GTTGCAACGAGCCGACATTAGGCCGTCTGCTTGATCCGCCCAATCGACCTCGACGACGAATGTACCAAGATCGTCCAGGATTTCCCCCACACCGCGCGCGACGCTCGATTCGATTATGTCGACTGTATCCTCTTGGAAATAATCGTCGCCACGACGACGTACATTCCACTCGAAGGATTCAGAACATCGATGAGCCAGTGACATTAAAGCCTCCCTGCTTTTCCGGGGCGGACAGCGCGAATTATCCAAACCTTCTAGGATAAACTATTTTGCGAGCTTTGGGGATAGTGCGGGTCCAATTATTCGGATGGCGAAAATCGAACTAAGTGTTGCACTGCTCGCGCACTAATCATCCGCGTCGACTTCCCTCCGCAAGTATTGCTTACGCTGCGGTAAAATCTGGTTCCAATGCACGCCGGCCAGCACACCTTCCAAAGCGTACAACATATTCAAGCTCGGTCGCTGCCCAGCCTGCCTCAACATTCGAAAAACTGCCACCGGCCCGAGATCCTCGAGCTGTGCTCTCCGTTTGATTCCAATTTCTGCGAGGCTCTCCGCAGATTTCGGCCCCAGATTTAGTAGTACAGAAATTTCACACACATTAATCACGCTAGCTTCGCAGACAACATCGTTTGAATTTCTTGCCAGATCCGCACGGACATGGATCATTCCGAGCTGGCGTCCGCTGGACAGATTGCCCAGCTTCCTCGCTATTCTTCGCTAAATCCATTGCCCGATTTCCCCGCCGCTCGTCATTAACTTCTCGCATTACCTGTGCGGCTAGTCCACCATTTTTCACCGTCGTGGCCATTCGCTTCATAACCGGATCAATGTAGTTAAAGAATTCTTTATACGATTCGCAAAGATAATTTAGTCCGTCTTCGCCAGCGGGTGTTTGAATAAACCTGTTCTTGGGACATTCGCCATTGCAAATGAAGCGAACTTCGCATTGTTGACAGTATTTCGGCAAAGTAGTTTCTTTGTCCGTGCCAAACTTCACTTGCTGATCACTGCCAGCCATGTCGACGATCGGCAGTTCATAGATATTCCCCAACTTGTATGCGGGTTCTACAAAATGGTCGCAACTATATACGTCGCCGTTGTGTTCCATCGCCAGAGCCCGACCACATTGCTTGCGAAAGATGCAGATTCCGGACTCGTATCCCATCCACGCGGTCAACGCTTCTTCAAATTGTTGGACAAAAACCTTGCCCACATCACGTCGCAGCCACTCGTCGAAAACTTCGATTAAGAATTGACCGTACTGCCCAGGTCCCACCGATCTCGAACTGACTTTGTCGTCGTGAGCAAACCGCTGAGGTCGGTCGCTGGCCAGTGGCAATTCGGCATGCACTCCGACACCGCGTTTTTCTACGATGGGAATGAACTGCATAAAATCCACGCCGGTGTCGCGCAGATAGGTGTAGACTCGCCTGCCGTGGTCGCCGTTGTGTCGATTCACGACAACTAATACGTTGAATTCTACGGCGTGCTTTTTCAGCAGCTTTAAACCTTCCAGCACTTTGGGAAAGGTTGGGCGTCCCTGCTTGTCGTAACGATACCGGTCGTGTAAATCTGCTGGTCCATCGATCGATATGCCAACGAGAAAATCGTTGGCCTTAAGAAACTCACACCAACTGTCATTCAGCAGTACGCCATTCGTTTGAATGGTGTTAATAATTTTTCTGGTACCGGCGTGCTTCCTTTGAAGTTCTACCGCTCTCTGAAAGAAATCGACACCCAACAGCGTTGGCTCGCCACCTTGCCAAGCGAAGGTTACTTCTGGAACATTGGTTGGCTGAGCGTCCACGTATTGCTGAATGTACGATTCGAGCGTCTGCTCGGACATTCGCCAGCTCTCGCGATCGCCGTACAAATCCTCTTTGTGCAAGTAATAACAGTACTCGCAATCCAGGTTGCAGATTGGACCAATGGGCTTGGTCATCACATGCAAACCTTGT
>JBLHLE010000426.1:0-6489 GCA_047620805.1 Pirellulaceae bacterium | reverse complement strand
CCCCGCGCAACTACTTCGCGACCCTCTGAAGCCAATGCGTCGCGTGATCGGACCAGGTAGAAATCTGTGAGCCCGCGATTGGCCGGAGACCGTAGCCGTGGCCGCCATTTCCGTAAACATGTAACTCGGATTCGATACCCTGTTTCTTCAATCCCGCATAGAACAGCACGGCGCCCAGCGACGACGAGCGATCGTCGTGCGTGTGCGCTATGAACGTCGGAGGGCAGTCCTTGGCAACACTAATTCCAGCGGCGAGACTATCCTTTGCGGCGTCGTAAATGTTCCAAGGATAAATTAGAACCGCGAAATCGGGGCGATGAGTCAGATCGTCTACTTCGTCAATTCGATCGTAAGATCGTTTTCCGCCGTCGGACAGCAAACGAGCGGCGACTTGTCCGCCCGCGGAAAAACCGACGAGACCGATCTGGTCTTTCTTGAGGCCCCATTTATCCACTTGAGAACGAACCAACTTCATCGTCCGCTGCGCATCCTGGAGCGGCTTTACCCAGCCTGGAATTGCCTTCCCTTCGGTGGTCCGGTAGCTGAGCACGAATGCTGATATTCCGTGCTTATTCAACCACACTGCCGCCTCGGTCCCCTCTTTGTCGGGAACGACTTTACCAAATCCACCACCGGGTAAAATGACTACGGCGCTACCGTTGGGCTGGGAGGCAATATGCGCAGTGAAAGTTGGTCGGCTAATCTTTACGACTCGAGTGACGCGAGGAACTTCGGCCGGGAGATAGGGTTGGATCTCGCCCACGTTGCGGGTCGTTTCGCCGGGAGCAAGATCGGGCCAAACATCTAAAGCGGACTCGGCACATATCGCGACTCGCGACAGGTTCGACACAAAAAAGGAAACCACGAAAAAGGAAACCACGGAAATCGAGACAAAGCCCATTCGTTTCATCGTAACGCTCGTCGCTGAAGGGAACTCAAGGAATTTGCCGGGCCCACGCGCCCAACAACATCTAGGCCAAGATATCATTTACTACATGCGACTCTTCGACGCCAGTTAAGCGGAAATCGAGTCCCTGGAAGCGATGCGTAAACCGCTCGTGGTCTATGCCAAGCAAGTGCAAAATCGTAGCATGCAGGTCGCGAACATGAACGGGGTTATCGACGGCGTTGTAGCTGAATTCATCGGTCCCGCCGTAAGTCATCCCCGGCTTTACACCACCACCGGCCATCCACATCGTAAAGCAGCGTGGATGATGATCGCGTCCGCCCTCGGGACTATCCCATTTCCCTTGCCCGGCGACGCCTCGACCAAACTCACCGCCCCACAAGACGAGCGTCTCATCCAGCAACCCTCGTTGTTTGAGGTCGGTTACCAGCGCGGCACTGGCCTGATCTGTGTCGCGACAGCGAGCTACACACCAAGAGCTGAGTCGGCTGTGATGATCCCAATCCGGGTGAAACAGCTGTACGAAGCGAACGCCGCGTTCGATCAATCTTCGCGCCAGAATGCAGTTCGCTGCGTAGCTACCCGGACGGCGCGAAGCGGGCCCGTAGAGCTCGAAAGTCGCTTCCGGTTCGTCACTTAAGTCCGTTAAATCGGGGATACTGCTTTGCATGCGCCAAGCCATCTCGTACTGCCGAATTCGAGTTTCAATTTCCGGATCGCCAGTCTGCTCGAAACGCATTTGATTCAACTCCGCAATTCCGTCCAGCATCTCCCGACGGACTTTTCGAGGAAGGCCGTCCGGGTCGCGCAAGTAGAGAACGGGTTCCTTCGCATTGCGAAGTTTTACGCCTTGATATCGCGACGGTAAGAATCCGCTTCCCCAATAGTGATCGTACAGCGGCTGATCGCTGGGTCTCTTCATCTTGGAAATCAAGACGAGATAATCGGGAAGATCTTTGTTCTCGCTGCCGAGACCATAGCTGGTCCATGCTCCTAGGCTCGGCCGCCCGGGGATCTGATGGCCGGTCAAGAATTTGGTCATCGCAGGCGCGTGATTGATCTGATCGGTGACCATCGACTTGACGAAACACAAATCGTCCACGACCCGCGAGTGATACGGAAGCCACTCGCCAATCGTCGCACCACTCTCGCCATACTGTTGAAATGATGTCCGCGCCGGCATGATCAACTGTTTCTGACTAGCCGTCATCGTCGTCAGTCGTTGCCCCTGTCGCACACTTGCGGGCAACTCCTTGCCAGCCCAATTCTTCAAGCCCGGCTTGTAATCGAACAGCTCGATTTGTGATGGCCCGCCGGATTGCGTCAAGAAGATCACGTTCTTGGCTTTGGGTTTGTGATGCGGCAATCCTGGTAGCCCCAAACCGGAGCCCGGTGTCTCAGCGCCTAACGCCGCCTGCTCGAGAAGCCCCAGCGCCATAGCACCGAGACTCACACCCGTGGCTTGGTTCAGAAATTGTCGCCGCGAGGCTTCATGCGACATGCCGTATTGCTCCGGAGATTGACTATTCATGCGTGATCGCCTCGTCCAAGTTGTAGATCATGCTGGCCACAATCATGTAAGCGGCCAGTTCTTCGGGACGTTCGCCGCCTCCGCGTCTTTCCAACTGCCCAATATCTAAGAGCTGAACGGCGTTGTGCTTTGCGCCGCGAAAATGAACTAAACTCGATTGCAACGTTGAATTCAGGATGACCATCTCCGACTCCGACGGAACCCGCGACAGCACCTCGCGGTACATCTGAGTCAAACGAACTTGCGACGTTCCGCCGCCGGCAACGATACCCCGAGCGAGTTCGCGTGCCGATTCCAATTGGCTCATATCATTCAGCAATGTCAAAGCTTGAATAGGCGTATTCGTCAGCCGCGGACGCACTTCACAGACTCGCCGCTGTGAACTATCAAACAAGAATGTCGGCGCCGCTGAACGACGCCAAAACGCGTAGAGCGATCTGCGGTGCTGAGCTGGTCCTTGACTTGGTTGGTATCGAAATCGTCCCATGAACATCTCGGCCCAAACACCGTCGGGCTGATAGGGCATCACGGGAGGACCGCCGATCGACGGATTCAACAAACCACTCGATCGCAAAGCACCATCGCGAATCATCCAACTCGGCAGACGAAAACGAGCTCCGCGGGCCAACAATCGGTTGCTGGGATCGCGAGTCAGAATTTCCTTGGTGACGGAACTGCTCTGGCGATACGTCTCACTGGTAACGATCAAACGTAGAACGTGCTGTAGATCCCAATCGTTCTCCATCAACTCTACCGCTAACCAATCTAGCAAATCGGGATGAGTGGGTAGTTCCCCCTGCAGTCCAAAGTCTTCGGGCGTCCGGACGAGCCCGGCAGCAAAGCACAATTGCCACAGATGGTTCACTACGACACGGGCAGTCAGAGGGTTGTCCCGTGCGACAAGCCATTTGGCAAGGTCAAGTCGCGACTGAGACTTTTCCTGTTGCAACGAGTCCTCTGGCAACGAGAAAACTGCTGCGGGGAATGATCGCACAACCTCCGCGCCCTTTTTGTCCCACACGCCACGTTCCAAAAGGTGAGTTGTCCGAGCGTCCTTCCGCTCCGCCAATACCATCACATTCATGTCGCCAGCCGCTTGCTTCACGTTAGCTAACTGCTGATTGGCCCGCTGGAGTTCGCTTTTCGCTCGCTGATAAACAGGATGATCGAAAAGGAATTGAGCGAGCAGTTTTGCACGCAACTTTTTTTCGACGGCAGCGACGTCGCCGGGTTGTGCTGCCGCCAGCTCTTCCAATGGCATGGCGTTCATCGAACGCACGGCGGATCCTGGTTGATCTGTGACCGATAGACGAAATCGGCCGATGTTGGCGTCGCCTCGAGTTGAGCGATGCAGCATCACAAAAATGAACTCTTCGTCAACGGACAACTCGAATGGTTCCGCCAAAGCGAAGACGGCTGTATGTCGAGTCTTAGCCTCGTGACCTTCTGTCGTCCAGCCATTGCGCGGGTCGTCGTCCAAAGTGTCTTTAACATTGCCGTAGTTGCGTCCCTTGGCACTCTTCTGAACATCGGCGATTGCACTGGCAATGTCAATTTCTCGAACTTGCGATCGCCCTTTGCGACGCACGAGCAGCTTGAAATTAGTGAGTATAAACTCGCCGTTTGCTCCGCGCGAAAGCTTGCCGTCGGTATGCGTTGGGTGAGGCAGCACTTCCACCCGCAGTCCAGTCACGCGAGACAAAGACGAACCCGCCACGATTCGATAGTCATCTTGCCGCGGCGACGGCCCGCTGCTCTGAATCGTGCCATCTTCCTCCATGGCCAAAACAGAACCTTCCACCGCTTCAAAGGAATTCGGTTGCAGAACTTCCCAGGCCTCGAAACCCTCCTTCACTTGACGAATTTGTTCGGCCAGCCACGGTTCAAATTCACTTTCCGCAGCTTCTCGTGCAGCCGCTTCAATCGGCTTGCGGCCATCGACCACCTGCTGCGCCTCTCGAGTTGCTCGATCACCGAACGGCGACTTAAATTTCATGAATGGCTTGGCGCCGCCGCCGGCCTTGCCGTCTTCATCAATGCTGTTAAAAAACGCGAACAGACTGTAATACTCTTGCTGGGAAATTGGATCAAACTTATGCGAGTGACACTGGCAACAACCCAGTGTTAGCCCCAACCACACACTACCCGTCGTATTGACTCGATCAATCACATAGTCGATTCGCGATTCTTCGGGGTGCCGCCCCCCTTCTCCGTTGGTCATATGATTGCGGTGAAAACAAGTCGCCAGCCGCTGCTCAGCGGTCGCCTCAGGCAATAAGTCACCGGCAAATTGTTCTCGTGTGAACTGATCAAAGTGCATGTTCTTATTAAACGCTCCCACGACCCAATCTCGCCAAGGCCAATTGTTTCGAGTCGCGTCGCCTTGGTAGCCGTCGGTGTCCGAATAACGAGCGGCATCGAGCCACCAAGTCGCCATTCGTTCGCCGTAGTGCTCAGATTTGAGAAGGCGATCGACCAGCTTGGCGTACGCGTCGGGCGATTCGTCCTCAAAAAACGACTCGACTTCTTTCCAAGACGGTGGCAGGCCAGTGAGATCGAATGTGACGCGGCGGATCAGCGTGTGCTTCGCCGCAACTGCCGAAGGCTCAAGTCCCTCGCGTTGGAGACGCCGTCGAACGAACGCATCGATTGGGTGCAGAGCGGGCGGAGCTACATCGGGCAGTGGTAATTTGGCGCGTACCGGCTGCTCAAACGCCCAATGCTTGCCCCAAACTGCTCCGTCCTTAATCCACTTCGTAAACGCGTCCACTTGATGCTTCGTCAACGGCTTACGGTGCGAGTCGGGAGGTGGCATTTGCAGATCGGGATCAGTGCTCACGACGCGTTTGAGCAATTCGCTCAACTCCGGCTTGCCCGGCGTAATCACGGCGTGATCATCTCGGTCTTCAACTGCCGACTCGCGCTGGTCTAACCGCAATTCCGCTTCGCGATTCGATTCGTCGGGGCCATGGCAATGGAAGCAGCGATCGGAAAGCACAGGCAAGATATCGCGACTGAAACTAACCGTCTCGTCCCCCTGCGCAAATCGGATGCCGATTAGCGATATAAGAACGAAAAACAAGTAATACGATCTATTCATTATTCGACACTAGAGAGTGTTAACGGCGGGTGATTTTCGGGCGGTGAGTGCGACTATCTAGATCCAGACTAATCTCGACGGTCACTTGAGTCTTGGACTCTGCTAGCCATCCTTGGTATATTTTGACCATGGACATCGTAGCAACGCAACAGTTTCAGCTGAGTTTTTTTCGTCAAAACCCATTGGCGGAGTCGATAATTTCCCTATTCGAGTCACTTCCGCAGACATATTTCTATGCCAAGGATACGGAGAGCCGTTTTGTAAAAGTAAACCAACCCTTTCTGGAGAACCACGGGTTGGACTGCGAATCTCAAGCAATCGGAAAGACGGATCGCGACTTACACCCTCCATTGCTCGCGGAGGCATACATCGAAGAAGACCGCCGCGTCATGGCCAGTCGGCAATCTCTTTCCGGACAAGTGTGGCTAGTGTTACATCGTCGCCGCGTGCCGCGTTGGTACGTTTCGACGAAAACACCATTGTTCGATGCGAGCAACAACGTAGTTGGACTAGCCGGCGCAATGTATCGAATCGAGCAGCAGAAAGAGTTGACACAATATTTCCAAGAGCTGCTGCCAGTAGTGCGGCACATCGAGTCGCATTTTGCGGAGCCGATTTCGATGTCAGAAATGGCCGAGCTGGCGAGTCTATCGTCGACCCATTTCAATCGCCGCTTTCGCCAGCTGCTGCGAATGACCCCAATGCAATACTTACGTGCCGTACGTGTCCAGGCAACTCAGCGACTGCTGACAACTACCGCCAAAAGCCTTGCCGACATCGCACTCGAAGTCGGATACACAGACCAAAGTCACCTCACCAAACGTTTTCGCGAAGTAACCGGCATGACGCCAGCCGCCTATCGAAGAAGGTTTGTGAAGTAGCCAAATTTCGTATAAAACAACCAGTTCACGTCATACATACAGAGCTCCCATGATTCTAAAAACACCCACT